>JBFYPZ010000117.1:0-6689 GCA_041303035.1 Flavobacteriaceae bacterium | reverse complement strand
CCGTAATTATTGTTACCAAAATAAGATAAAAAATAAAATTTAATTCTTTGCTATTCGTACACAAATATAAAAACATTAAGCAAATAAACCATTACAGTTGTTTGCTTCGTCTGGCGAGATACAATGCGTTGATAATGACCGCTGTTAATATCAAAAAGGCACCGATATAAAATGTGAATTCCATTTTTTCCTTGTCGCCAAAGATCAATATGGCCAGCAGTATTCCATAAACTGGCTCAAGATTGGTTGTCAGCACGATCGTAAACGGACTCATCTTCTTGAGCAGGTTGGTGGAAACAACAAAAGGGTATGCAGTGCAGATGGTGCCAAGCAACAAAAGGTACAGCCAGTCATTTGTTGATAAATTGAAAAACGCCAGATTGAAATCACCTTGAATGAATATAACCAGACCTAAAAATAAATTGGCAAAAAGCAATTCATAAAAAGCGATTTGGGTGGCTTCGTATTTTTGAATATTTCTTCCGTTAAAAATGGAAAAGAAAGCGATCAGCACAGCTGAAATCAAGGCAGAAATGATCCCGGCCAGATAACTTTGGTTTACTTTGAAAATGATAAAAAATCCGACCATGGCTATGCCGGCGAGGATGATCTCCGCTTTTAATATTTTCCTTTTGTTGATCAGGGGGTCAAAGAAAGCGACAAAGATGGCTGCAGTAGACATGGTAACCAGGGTGGTAGATACATTTGATATCTTGATCGCATGAAAAAAAGTAACCCAATGTATCGCGATGATAACCCCGCCAATAAAGAACCGGACTAGTCCCTCCTTACTTACTTTAAACGAAATTTTTTTCCATTTAAAATATATAAAAAGTGCAGCCACAGCCAGCAGCACGCGAAACCATACCAAAGGGATGGCTGTAATTGAGATCAAGGCACCCAGAATGGCCGTAAAGCCCCAGATAAAAACTATAAAATGAAGTTGTAACTGGTTCTTTAACTTACTTGTTGGCATGTCTGAACAAAAATATGGCTAAAATACCGAACAGGATATTTGGCATTGAGATCATCAGCAATGGATTTGCTTCGGCGGTTGAACCCAGTACCTCCGAAACTTTTAGAAAAAATATGTATACGAACATCAGGGTGATCCCAATGGCCAGACTAAAACCAATACCGCCCCTTCTTTTTCTGGAGGATAACGAAACAGCAATAATGGTTAAAATAAAAGCAGAGACCGGCAAACTGGTTCTTTTGTATAATTCGACCTTGTAATTATTCAAATTTTTTACCCCTCTTTTTTCTGATTCGTCAATGTGTTTGGCAAGTTCGCCTGAGGGCAGCTCTTTGGCCAGATAATCAACATACAATAAATCAGAAGGTGTAAAATCAAAAACGGTATCAAAAACGGTACCTGATTCAATTCTATCTTCCACTTTGTTGATATGTCTTTTGGTATAACTGCTGATCTTATAAGTGCTGTCCGCCGGATTCCAATTGAGGCTTTTGCCTATGATCTTGTACTTTAATTTATTCCCGTCATATTTTTCATAAGAAAAATTATACCCATTGTTACTTTTTAAATTGTAGTTTCCAACAAACACAAAGTCATTTTCACTCAGCTGCAAGCTCACCTTTCTAACATAGGTTTTATTGTATTTCTGCTTGGTTCTCAAATACTTTTCACTGAATTCTTCCAGGGTTTTGTTTGATTTGTGAACCACAAAATGGTTTGAATACAAAGAAACAAGCGCAATAATGCTCGCTCCGATCAGATAGGGCCTTAAAAACCTTTTAAAGGAAATTCCAGAACTGTGAATGGCGATGATCTCTGTATTGCCCGATAATTTTGAAGTAAATAGAATAACAGCAATAAAAAGTGCCAGGGGCATAAACGTGTTGCCGTAATTGATTATAAAATTGAAGTAATAATCCCGGATGATCTCCTTTGTAGTGAGATCGGGAAATTTCAAAAACTTGGCGACCTTTTCCGAAACATCGATAGCAATGGCTATGGGGATCAGGATCATCAAGGTAAAGAAGAAAGTGACAAAATATTTTTTTAATATGTACCTGTCTAATATTTTCACTTAATGTATTTTGAAAAAAATTGAACTACAAATTAACACATTACAATCTTTTATCCATTTGATTTACCATTTTATTTTTCCAGGCCACAAAATCACCTGCCAAAATTTGCTTTCTGGCTTCACGCACCAGCCACAGATAAAATCCCAGGTTGTGTATGGTAGCAATCTGCTTGCCCAGATATTCATTTGCAGAAAAAAGATGTTTCAAATAGGCCTTTGAATAGAGGGTATCCACAAAGGTCAGGTTCATTTCATCAATCGGTGAAAAATCATTTTCCCATTTTTTGTTTTTGATGTTGATGCTGCCATGGGCTGTGAACAGCATGCCATTCCTGGCATTTCGGGTAGGCATTACACAATCGAACATATCCACACCCAGGGCTATATTTTCAAGTATGTTTACAGGAGTTCCCACCCCCATCAGATACCTCGGTTTATCAGCAGGCAGTATGTCACACACCAGATCGGTCATGGCATACATCTCCTCTGCCGGTTCTCCTACCGATAGTCCGCCGATTGCGTTCCCTGCCGCACCTATTCCGGCAATAAATTCTGCCGATTCAGCTCTCAGGTCTTTAAAGGTACTGCCCTGAACTATCGGAAAAAATGTCTGGTTATATCCATAATGTACGGGGCTTTTCTCCAGATAATCCACACAGCGCTTCAGCCACCTGTGGGTCATGTGCATGGATCGCTTGGCATAGGGGTATTCACAGGGATATGGGGTACATTCATCAAATGCCATAATGATATCTGCTCCAATCTTCCTTTGGATCTCCATGGAATCTTCCGGAGAGAAAAAATGACTGGAACCATCGATATGGGATTTGAACTTAACCCCCTCTTCTTTGATCTTACGGGTATTTGAGAGGGAATATACCTGGTAACCTCCTGAGTCGGTGAGAATCGGACGGTTCCAGCTCATGAATTTATGCAGTCCACCGGCAGCAGACAGGATCTCTGTACCCGGTTTCAGGTACAAATGATACGTGTTGCCAAGAATGATATCAGCATTGATCTCATCGGTTAGTTCAGTCTGATGAACGCTTTTTACAGAAGCTGCCGTGCCTACCGGCATAAAGATCGGGGTCTCAATCTTGCCGTGATCGGTATGGATCAAACCTGCCCGGGCTTTGCTGTTCTTATCTGTTGTTAAGAGATCAAAAAAATTCATTTTTTTATTTTTGGGAAGCTACCTATACGTTAAACCTGAAATTCATCATGTCTCCGTCCTGCACTACATACTCTTTTCCTTCAACCGACAATTTTCCGGCTTCCCGCACTTTCAGTTCGCTGCCAAAGTGAATAAAATCTTCATATTTCATGACTTCAGCCCTGATAAATCCCTTTTCAAAATCAGTGTGTATTACTCCTGCCGCTACCGGCGCAGTGTCGCCAATATGAATGGTCCATGCCCTTACTTCTTTTACACCCGCGGTGAAATAGGTCTGTAGGTTTAGCAATTTATAGGCAGCCCGTATCAGTTTTGCCACACCCGGCTCATCGAGGCCCATATCTTCAAGGAACATCTTTTGCTCCTCATAATCACCAAGCTCTGTAATATCTGCCTCAGTGGCTACAGCGAGCACCAGGATCCCCGCATTTTCATTTTTAATGGCTTCTTTTACCTGTTCAACATAGGCATTCCCTGTTTTGGCCGATTTTTCATCTACATTACAAACATACAAAACCGGTTTATCTGTGATCAGCTGGAGGGCGCTTACAAATTCACGTCTTTCTTCGGCAGTGAAATCAATGGCCCTTACCGAAACAGCCGATTCAAGGTTCTTTTTGATCTTTTCCAATATTGCGAGCTCCCTGATGGCCAGCTTATCACCGGTATTGGCTGCCCTGCGCACCTTATCGAGTTTTTTATCGACAGTCTCAAGATCTTTTAACTGCAATTCGAAATCCACAGTTTCCTTATCCCTCACCGGGTTGATCTTACCATCTACATGCACGATGTTCTCATTGTCAAAACAGCGGAGTACGTGCAGTATCGCATCTGTTTCACGAATATTGGCCAGAAATTTATTTCCCAAACCTTCACCTTTGCTCGCTCCTTTTACCAATCCGGCTATATCAACAATTTCTACTGTTGCAGGCACCACGCGTTCAGGTTTCACAAGAGCTTCCAGTTTTTCGAGCCTCGGATCAGGCACATTCACCACCCCGATATTGGGTTCAATGGTACAAAACGGGAAGTTCGCCGACTGAGCCTTGGCATTTGATAAACAGTTGAACAAGGTCGATTTTCCTACATTGGGCAATCCTACGATTCCGGCTTTCATATATTTAAATTTTAATTTTTAGCGGTAAAAAATGGTATCGCCTTTAATTACAGGTATTTGCTTACCCAAATTTGTTGTTTTTGGCGATTTCATCTGTAAAATTTTAAAAACGCAAATATAGTAGTTTAAAACTGTTATTTAAGGCACTAAAACGGGATAAATTTGAAGGCAGGAAATTTTTACCAATTAAGCGTTATAATACATAATATCAGGGTATTGCATAAATGAAAGTCCAAAGAAAAGAGCGGAACCGATCAGATCGAACGGCTTGGCGTTCAAAAACCCTATAAAGGATGAATAGACCGACCTGATCTGTGGAATTTATACTACAGACTCACTTCAAGTAGGGTTGCCTGATCAGAAATTAAAACGATCTCTTTTAAACTGGCAGGAATCAGAACAGTTTCCCCAAGTTTACAGTTTATGGAAGCATTCCCGTATTGAAGCTCAAATTGCCCTTTGACGCAGATATAAATTATAAATGAATCCAATTCTTTGTAATCTGGTTTATATGGTTTGCTGATCTGAAGGATATTGGTTTTAAAATATGGTGAAATTACCAGCCTATTCTGTTTATTTTCAAGCAATTGGTAGGCTGTTTTATAATTTTCGGCAACCTCAAAATCAATGGCGTCCACAGCCTCTTCTGTATGAAGTTCTCTGAATTTACCCGTTTTGGCATCAATCCGGTTGTAGTCAAAAATACGGTAGGTTATATCTGATGTCTGCTGGATTTCCGCCAGCAATACCCCGGCTCCTATGGCATGAACACGGCCGGTAGGAATATAAAATGTATCTCCTTCAGCTGTTTTTTCAATATGGAGCAGGTTGATGAGGTCTCCTTTGGAAACAGCAGTTTTATAGGCTTCCCGGTCAATTTTTTTATCAAAACCAACGATGATCTCGGCATCTTTATCGGCCTGCATGATATACCACATTTCATTCTTTCCGAAAGAATTGTGCCTGAGCCTTGCGAGTTCATTATCGGGATGAACCTGCACTGAAAGCGGTAATTTTGCATCGATAAATTTGATCAGCAGCGGAAATTCATGTTTGAATGTATTATAAACGGACGAGCCTACCAGCTCATCCTTATAGGTAGCGATGAGTTGACGTAAGGTCTTACCGGCCAAAGGTCCGTTTATTACGCGGGTTTGATTACCCTCAACATCTGATATTTCCCAGGATTCGCCAATACTTTCTTCGCTGATATTCTTTTTCAGAACTGTCTTTAATTTATTACCACCCCATATTCTGTATTGGTAAACGGGCTCAAATTTTAAGGGATACAGTTCCATAATGATTTTTTATGCACAAAGTAAGTAAATTAACGGCACTCAAAACAACATACCGGCAGCAACAGTTTCATTTGTTGCCTCATCGATCAAAATAAAACTGCCTGTTTTTCGGTTTCTGGCATAATCGTCCATCATAATGGGTGCTGTGGTCCTGATCTTGACCTTACAGATATCATTCATATTGATCTGCTTATCTTCGGCCATGCGCTTTATGGTATCAATATTCACCTTATACTCAATCTCTTTGATCATCGCCTTGGGCTCATTGGAGGTATGCTTCAGGGTGTACTTCGCCCTGTCACGGGCCGGATTTTCATTAAACCAGCAGATCATCGCCGATAAATCCTGGGTGATCTCAGGTAAATTATTCGATTTGACTATCATATCTCCTCTTCCAACATCTATATCATCGGCAAGGGTTAATACCACACTCATGCCTTCAAATGCCATTTCTTCAAATTTGTCATATACATTGATCGACTTGATCTTTGATGCAAAACCTGAGGGCAAAACCTTTACCTCATCGCCCACTCTGAAAATACCTCCGGCTACGGTACCGGCATAACCCCTGAAGTCATGCAGGTCATTTCCCTGCGGGCGTATTACGGTTTGCACCGGAAAGCGGGCATCTACCATGTTGTTATCACTGGTGATATGAATGGTCTCCAGGGTGTGCAGCAGCGGTGCATTCTGATACCAGGGCATATTCTGTGAACGGTTCACTACATTGTCGCCGTTTAAGGCACTGATGGGTATATACCGCACATCCTTGATCATCATTTTTGAGGACATTTCCTCATATTGTTCAACGATTTCATCGAAAACTGATTCGCTGTACTCCACCAGATCCATTTTGTTCACACAGACGATAATATGTGATATCTGAAGCAGGGAGGCAATATACGAATGACGCTTGGTCTGTTCGATTACCCCTTTTCTGGCATCGATCAGAACTATGGCTACATTGGCGGTTGAGGCACCGGTAACCATATTTCTTGTATATTGTATATGTCCGGGCGTATCAGCAATAATGAATTTTCTTTTTGGTG
>JBFYPZ010000116.1:0-6714 GCA_041303035.1 Flavobacteriaceae bacterium | reverse complement strand
ATCTTCCAGCCCGACTTTTCAAGCAACCAATCGAACTGCCAGTCTTCAAACTCATGGTAATGCCTGTCCCATTTGTCTGTTTTGCTTCTGTAGGCAGGGGCAAACCAAAGTTTTAAGGGTATGGTTGTTATCAGTTTTTTCGCCTGAATGGCTCTAAGAACATTAAATGGTGCAACCAGGTGTTCAAAGATCTCAAAGGCGGTTACGGCATCAACTTTTGTCATGGCTATCCGCACATCCAGATCCAGATCCTCGCCGGTTGAATTCACTACAGTATACCCGCATTGCTCCATCCGTTCGCTCAGTTCATTCCGGACACCCAGATCAAGTATGGTTGCCGGGGCAGGCAGCACATTTTGCAAAAATGCCAGGGTATGTTCAAACCTCTTTTTAGGTGTTACCTCGTATTTCATATTGATAAAAACGATTGCCGGCCGGATTAAACGAGCCTGTTTTTTATTGTTGTTTGTAAGATCAGGTTTGATCCGCCTTCCTGCCTTTTTTCTTTTCCAGTAAATACCAGCCAAGGGGTATGACCAGAAGCAATGCATAGGAAATGAGCGCTATTTGGGTGCCTGTTTTTATTACTTCGGGTTCAAATTTAAACCGGATCTCATGTTTCCCCTTCGGGATTACCATGGCCCTTAACAAATAATTTGCCCTGAAATGAGGGCTTTGCACTCCATTAACATATGCATTCCATCCGTTTTTGTAATAGGCTTCAGAAAAAACAGCGAGCTGGTCCACTGATGAGATACTTTCATAAAGCATGTCGTTGGCCTGGTATTTCTTCAACATGATACTGGCAGTACTGTCTTTACTGAATACCAATGAATTCACCGCCTTTGAAAATTCCTTCTCAAGCACGGCTGTTTTTTTTGTCTTCAGGCTATCCAGAGCTCTGATCTCTTCATCAGCCCCTGCAACTATTTTTACCTCCTCAACAAACCAGGCGTTTCCATTGGCCTCTTCATTCAATTGCACCCTGGGGATATTGTTTTCATCCGGAAATATAAAATACTTTGTATTGAGCATATTCAGTACTTCCAGATTGTTTTTTGCGATCTGAAAGTCAAACAACTCCTGATAACGCCTCGGTTTTGCAGCATGGTAACCGCCTATTGAATTGTGATAAAACGATGTGCTGCCATCATTCATGGGATTAACGGTAAAGTTCATCACCCTGTAATGGCCGGGGTCTTTCAGGATGGCATTGTTTACCTCAGCCTTAGGAAAGGGATTTTCCAGTTTTTTTGATGAGATAAAGTCTTCGTCATTCACATAGCGCTTATTGACCAGTACCAAATCAAAAAGAACGAGCAATAAAAGTATGGCAAAGGCGCTGTTCCGGTTGAGTTTTTGCTTCACATAGAACCACAATACAGATGCTGCCAGCAACACGAGAATCAGTGATCGCAGACTGTCGGCCCTGAAAATCGACTTACGGTCGGCAATAAGCACATCAGCAAATCCGGGTGCCATACTTTCAAAGGTCTGATCCCTGAAACTCTCAAAGGTGAACAAGGACGGACCCAATACAAAAAACAACAGTGCCAGTCCACCCGTAATCAAAATGCTCCACTTGATGGCTTTTTGTTTGTCGGCCGTATTTATGCTTTTACCAAAAAGTTCGTGTAATCCCAGGATACCCAAAAGTGGCACTGCCAGTTCTGCGATTACCTGAATAGAAGATACTGCTCTGAATTTGTTGTAAAGTGGAACGTAATCGATAAAAAGGTCTGTCAAAACACCAAAATTCTTACCCCAGCTCAGTAAAATGGAAAAAATTGTGGCGGCAACCAGCCATTTCTTTACATTATTTTTCACCAGAAAGATACCCAGAAAGAACAGAAACACCACTACGGCGCCCAGATAAGCCGGAGCCGCCACAATGGGTTGTTCACCCCAATACATCGGGGCATTTTCCGCAAACTCCAGAGCCTGATTTCTCCCGGCTTTATCTTTTAAGAAACTGTATATTTCCGAATCCTTGTCGAGCTTCTCGTTGTTTGAACCTCCCATGAATCTGGGGATGAACAGGTCAAAGGTTTCCAGCAGGCCATAGCTGTATTCTGTGATATAATCTTTTGTCAATCCTGTTGATTGTTCTCTTTCGGTACCGTCGGGGTTTATGGTCAGCTCGGTTTTACTGCGGGTACTTTCAGAGGCGTATTCTTTGGTCGCCAGCAGGCTGCTGGCATTTACTCCCAGTGCCAGTATTGCGGCCAGTAAGATCAGGCCGGTGCTTTTCAGAAAATCAGGCAGCTGCTTATTTCGAATAGCATCCATGCCCAAAATTATTCCATAGATGAGTCCCATAAAAAACAGGTAATAGGTCATCTGCGGATGGCTCGCGGCTATTTCCAGGGCAAGTGCAATTGCGGTAAGTACGAATCCGGGCAAATACTTTTTGTCAAATACGAGGACCATGCCGGCCAAAACAAGGGGCATATAGCCAATGGCATGTGCTTTTGCATTGTGGCCTACACCCAAAATAATGATCAGATACGTGGAAAAGCCAAAAGCCAAAGCGCCTAAAATGGCCATTTTCCAATCAATTTTAAGACTGAGCAACAAGATAAAAAAACCAAAAAAATACAGGAAAAGATAATCTGCCGGTCTGGGCAGGAAACGGATGGCAGCATCCAGCTTTTTTATATAATCGTGCGGATAATAGGTGCTGAGCTGGTAGGTAGGCATGCCTCCAAAGGCACGGTTTGTCCAATAGGGTTCTTCTTTAAATTTTTCCCTGAATTCCTGAACCTCCTTTGACATCCCTCTGAATTGGGCGATATCACTTTGAAAAAGTTCTTTGCCCTGCAATACCGGAGAAAAATAGGCAAGGGCTGCGATGACAAATACAAGAAATGCTACCAGATAGGGCAAAAATTTTTTTAGATACATTGGCTTCTTGGTTTAGCGGTACTTTTTTCCGTTTACTGGCGACTGGCTGAACTATTCCTTTTTAACCTCCTCATAATCAACATATTCTCCCACATGCCTTTCGGTTTCCCGGAAAGTTGGTCTTCGGTCGATGGTTGTCTCACCTACTTTTATATCTTCTTTCTTCTGTTCAAATCCTTGTTGTTTCATCTGGCTTTCAAACTTTGTAACCATTTTTTTAAAAAAGATCGGAAACAGCAACCTCCCAATCAATTTGAAAACGTAATATACCACGATGATAGTCAATAGCGTACGAAAAAAACCCTGAAATGAAGCTTCCTGCATATTTTTTTTGAATTAAAAGCCAAAAATAACAATTTGAGGGCAAGATAAGCGTTAAATAAAAGAAAAACTTACTTTTGACAAACTCATATACAAAGATGTCCCACATTTTTAAATTTTTCTTTTTGCTTCTTTTCGTCGAGATTGGCTATGCGCAATATACCCCCATTATCAACTCGAAAAGACCCGGATTTTCCGATAGTCCTTACAGCGTGGGAACGAAAGTTTACCAGGTTGAAGGCGGACTGTTTTACAAGAAAGTCGGTAATTATCAAACCTATATAAACGATGTAAACGGCATTCCGGTTTATTATGTGCATAGCAGTACCGGATTCGGTTCGGATCTGATGCTCAGAACGGGCCTTTTTATGGAAAAACTGGAGTTCAATGCAGAGCTGGCCTTTGTTAATGAAGACCGCGATTATACCGCTCCATCCGTATATTCTGAATCCGAGTTAGGCCTGAGTAAGTTGACCATTGGCGCAAAATACCTGGTTTATATGCCGGAATACGCGGACAAATCAAAAGAAATAAGAAGCTGGAAGGCCCGGCATGCTTTCGATACAAAAAGACTGATACCAGCTGTTGGTGTTTATGCGGGACTGAATACGAATTTATTGATGGATATGTACAAAAACCCGGAGGGCATCAGTCCGAGATTTGCCATTTTTACGCAAAATGACCTCTCAAACCGCTGGATCGTGTTGATGAATTTTATTATTGACAAGGCCTTTACCGATGAAATGGAAAACTCTTTTATTCTTACTTCAACCTATTCATTCACTGAAAGAATTTCTGCTTTTGGGGAGGGACAGGTATTTTTTCGTACACAGGAATATGTACCCAATGATTTTCAATTTGGGGCCGGAGGTGCTTATCTTGTGAACAACAATCTGCAGGTGGATTTTTCTGCCAGGATGATATATGATGAACGTGAGGACTCCTCATATCTATTTGGCATGGGCGCATCCTGGCGCCTCGACCGGCATAAGGACAAGATCATTGGAAATACTGAGGACGAAGATGTGATGAACCCAGACGAGAAAAGAGGCTTTTTTGCAGGGCTATTCGCCGGAGGCTGGTTTGCATCCAAATCCAATAACAAAAAAGTGGATGACGTAAAAGTCAGCAAAGCAAAATCCCGGGCCGGATTACAGGCTCCCGTAAACAAAAAAGCACAGAAGGCAAGAGAAAAGCAGAACAAACAGCTGATCAAAGACACCGAGAAAAAAGAAAAAGCTGAAAGAAAGAATCAGGAAAAAGAAAATGGTTAATTTTGAACCATGATCACGGTTCGAGAAATTTTTACCCGGAAAGAATTAAAGGAATTTGTAAAATTTCCCTTTCAAATTTTTAAAAATAATCCCTACTGGATACCTCCCATCATTTCAGAAGAACTCGACACGTTTGATCAGGAAAAAAACCCTGCTTTTGAGCAGGCCGAGGCGCGGTTTTTCATGGCCTATAAAAATGAGCAGCCGGCCGGCAGGATTGCCGCTATCATAAACCATACGGAGATTAATAAACAGCAGCTCAAAAAGATGCGTTTTGGCTGGTTTGATGTGATCGATGATATTAATGTAACACAGGCATTGCTGGATAAGGTTCACGAAATTGGCAAAAAAAATCTGCTGGAATTCGTTGAAGGGCCTGTGGGCTTTTCCAATCTGGATAAGGTCGGTGTAATGACCGAAGGTTTCGACCAGCTGGGAACCAGCCTGACCTGGTACAGCCAGCCCTACTACAAAGATCATCTCAGTCAGCTTGGCTATCTGCCGGAAAAAAAATTTATCGAAAGCTATTTTTATTTCAGCGATATCGATAATACGAATTTCGACCGCCTTGCAAAAATCATCGAAACGAAATACCATTTCAAAGCCTTGAATTTCAAAACAACAAAAGAAATCTATCCCTATGTTGATGAAATGTTTGCTTTATTTAACGAAACTTATTCAAAATTAGCCTCTTTCGTTCCTATTTCTGACAAACAGATCAATTACTTTAAAGAAAAATACCTGCGCTTTATCCATCCCGAATTTGTGAAATTCGTTTCGGATGAAAACAACAAGCTCGTCGCATTCGCCATTACCATGCCTTCCTATGCGAGGGCCATGCAAAAAGCCGGCGGATATCTTTTCCCATTCGGTTTTTTACACCTGCTGAAAGCCAAAAGAAAAAATGACACCGCAGATTTCTACCTGATCGGTGTACTGCCGGAATACCAGAAAAAAGGAGTCACTTCGATAATCTTTTCGGAATTCTTTAAAACCTATAAAAAGTACCAAATCAAAATCGCCAGAAGGACGCCGGAGCTGGAAGACAATCAGGACATACAACTGATCTGGAAAAATTTTAATCCAAAAATATACATCCGCAGGGCGACTTTCCTCAAAAAAATACATTAGTTATTTTTTAGTTTTCTACTTTTATAAAAAATCAGATATGCAGCTCTTTTACTACCCTTTTATAGACGAGAAAACTTCGGGGTTCTATTTTGACAAAGAGGAGAGCAAACACCTCATCAGGGTCCTGAGAAATACTGCCGGCGATACCATTCAGATTACCAACGGCAAAGGCTGTCTGTTTACCGGCGAACTGATGAACAGCGATGAAAAAAAATGTCAGATCCGCATCATCAAAACCGAAATGATCGAAAAACACTGGCCCTATTACCTTCACATAGCCATTGCACCGACCAAGATGAACGACCGGATGGAATGGTTTGTTGAAAAAGCAACAGAAATCGGCGTGGATGAGATCACCCCGCTTATTTGTGACCGGTCGGAAAGAAAAGAGATCAGAAAGGACCGCATGGAAAAAGTCGCCATTTCTGCCATGAAACAATCCCTGAAATATACCCTGCCACAAATTAATGAAGCGGTCACTTTTGGGAACTTTGTAAAAAATAATACAGACGGGATCAGGTTGATCGCGCATTGCGAGGAAAGAAATAAAACAACGCTCAATCAGCTCGAAAAAAAGGAAAAATATACTGTACTGATCGGACCGGAAGGAGATTTCAGTACATCAGAAATCAACCTCGCCTTGCAACATCAGTTTATTCCCCTATCTTTGGGAATGAGCAGGCTGAGAACAGAAACTGCCGGAGTATTTATTTGTAATGCTATTTCATTGATTAACAGTTGAATATAATTTTTATATCTTGAATATACCCGCAACAATAAAGAGAACACAAACGCGCCTTTTTTATGTGTTATTTTTATGGGTCGCTAACTCAGGCTTCGGGCAGGAAGTAGCCGTATTAAAATATGGAGGCGGTGGTGATTGGTATGCCAATCCCACTGCAGTACCAAATCTGATCAGATTTTCGAATGAGTACAATCGCACTGCGCTTGTACCCAAACCCAAAACCGTTGAAGCCGACAGTGAAGAGCTACTATTTTATCCCATACTGTTCATGACAGGTCATGGCAATGTTGTATTCAATGAAAAAGCCGTCGTGAATCTGCGCAATTATCTGATCTCAGG
>JBFYPZ010000115.1:0-6808 GCA_041303035.1 Flavobacteriaceae bacterium | reverse complement strand
TTGTCTAAAAATGTATCCATAATCTACAATGGAGTTAAGATCAATGTAATCGACACCCCTGGTCACGCCGATTTTGGAGGAGAGGTAGAACGCGTTTTAAAAATGGCTGATGGGGTTCTTTTGCTGGTTGATGCTTTTGAAGGGCCGATGCCACAGACCCGTTTTGTTTTGAGTAAGGCACTGGAACTCGGTTTATTGCCTATACTGGTTGTGAACAAAGTAGATAAAGAAAACTGTACTCCGGATCTGGTGCATGAAAAAGTTTTTGACCTGATGTTCGCATTGGATGCAACAGAGGAACAACTCAATTTCGTTACGGTTTACGGTTCAGCAAAAAATGGATGGATGAGCGATGACTGGCAGAAACCGACGAACAACATACTTCCATTGCTGAATGCAATTATAAAAAATATTCCTGAAGCACCTTACCGGGAGGGTAGTCCTCAAATGCAGATTACCTCGCTTGATTATTCTTCTTTTACAGGAAGGATAGCCATTGGCAGGGTTTTCAGGGGGAATCTGGAGGAGGGTAAAGATTACATGATATGCAAATCTGACGGTTCTGCACGAAAAGTTCGTATTAAGGAATTGCACACTTTTGAAGGTCTGGGCCGCGCTAAAGTAGCTAAGGTTAGAAGTGGTGATATATGTGCAATTACGGGAATAGACAATTTTGAGATTGGCGATACCATAGCCGATCTTGAAAACCCGGAAGCACTGCCAAGAATTGAGATTGATGAGCCAACCATGAGCATGTTGTTCACCATAAATAATTCGCCATTTTTCGGTAAAGAAGGAAAATTTGTAACCTCAAGGCATTTGCGTGACAGATTATTCAAGGAAACTGAAAAGAATCTGGCCTTAAAAGTTGAGGAAACTGACAGTGAAGATAAATTCAATGTTTACGGACGTGGTATCCTGCATTTATCTATTCTGATAGAAACCATGCGTCGCGAAGGCTATGAACTACAGGTAGGCAGGCCAAAAGTGATCTTTAAAAATATAGATGGGGTTAAAAGTGAACCGTATGAAATACTAGTGATCGACGTGCCTGAAAGCTCTTCAAGCAAGGCGATCAACCTCGTAACCATCAGAAAAGGGGATCTTTTGGTCATGGAACCGAAAGGCGACCTGCAACATCTCGAGTTTGACATCCCTTCAAGAGGCCTGATTGGCATAAGAAACAAAATTCTGACGGCAACCCAGGGAGAGGCTATCATACACCACAGATTGAGAGGCTATGACGCTTTCAAAGGTGAATTTAATGAAGTAATCAACGGATCCATTATTTCTTCAGAAATGGGTAAAGCAACAGCCTATGCGATTGACAGGCTGCAGGACAGGGGAAAATTCTTTATCGATCCGAACCAGGAAATATATAAGGGTCAGGTAGTGGGTGAGAATACACGTCAGGAGGATATGGCAGTGAATCTGATCAAGGGTAAAAAACTGACAAATGTTCGCGCCTCTGGCACGGATGACAGCGTTAAAATTGCTCCAAAAATTGATTTCTCACTGGAAGAATGCCTTGAATATATCAAGGATGATGAATACCTTGAGGTAACACCTTTGAGTTTAAGGATACGAAAAATAAATTATGTTTAAATTTGTTATACCGAATGGTAAATTTGAGTTTAGGTTCATGATATGTTTATATTGAAATCACAAAAAAAAGTTTAAAATGAAACTGAAAGAATTGCTTCTCTTGCTGTTGTTGATTACAGTTACAATGTATTCTTGTGACGACGATGACGACGACGATGACAAACATGATCCGGAAGAACAGGCCATCATAGATGATGCCTTGCTGGTGGATTTTTTACAAACCCATTATCTCAACGATAACAAAAGGGTCGATACCATTATGAATGGTGAAACCCCACTGTACAATCAGGTTATAACCGAAAATATCACCTATGATGACATTAATTATAAATTATACTATTATATAGATAAGCAAGGTGTTGGAGAAAATCCTACGAAAAATGATTCAGTTCATATTCTGTATTCGGGATTTACACTGGACAGTATAAAATTTGATGAGAATTTAAGTTATACCAGCAGAAACTCCTGGTTTCATCTGCCAAACCTGATTCCCGGCTGGCGTTACGGAATACCTCATTACAGCAGCGGAACAAGGATTATCTACCCCGATGAATCTTTTGGATATAAAGATACGGGCACAGGGATAATTTTTATTCCTTCGGGTCTGGCGTACGGCGAAAATGGTTCTGGTGCCATACCAGAAAACGCACCTATTTATTTTTATATAGAACTGGGAGCCGTTGTGAGGGCTGATGCAGATAATGATGGAGTAATCAATAACCTGGAGGATATTGACGGAGATGGGGATGTTTTTAATGATGATACCGATAAAGACAATATACCGGATTATGCTGATGTTGATGATGATGGGGATGGAATATTAACAAAGAAAGAAGATCTCAATTTAGATGGTAATCCTCGAAATGACGATACGGATAAGGATGGAATACCAAACTACCTCGATGACGACGATGATGGTGATGGCAAGAAGACCAAAAATGAAGACTATAACCGAAATGGCAATTTTGACGATGACGACAGGGATGGTGATGGAATTCCCGATTACCTGGATCCGGATACCAAATAATCACCAACTGAGTACATATTATTTTTTGTCATAGATAAATTCAAAGGCGGATAAATCGGGCAGATGTTTCTTTTTTCTGTTGAGCTCATGCTGATAAAATATGCTTCCTAAATTTCCCAGGAAGGGCATGGCAGTCTTTTCGTATTCATAAATTCCGTCATTGAGGATTTCGTTCTCGTTGGTATAAATTACAGCAGAAAGGGCAAATTCAATCTTTTTTTCAAAATCAACGATATAGGCATTATCAATCGTAAAGCCATAAGCATTGCCTATTTTGTTGAAGATCCGGATGTGTTCAGGAATTCTTTCTTTGCCCTTGTCTCCGTAAAGGAAAAATTTGCAATAATTATCGGTCAGCTCGTGGTAATCTGGGTACAGTGTTTCTCCCGGAAGTTGTGACATATATTGCTGCATGAACTTGTAATCAGTGTCTGAAAGGTCCATGGTCTTTACCTTAGTATAATTTTCTGCGAACATGAGCGATAAAATGATGTGGTGCAGGTCTTCCAGAGAACTGAAATTTTTTTCATTGAATTCCATGGGTTTATTTATTATTTCTTCGCCTTTTGCATATCCCTTTCCAAGAAGAATACTGCCTTTGAAAGTATAATCCATGGTATTATAAGCCGGCCCTTGCTCATAGAGCAGGGCATGGGCCTGCCTGTCATAAAAACGGATGGCATTGGTATGCTTGTTTTGCTCTGTTGATAGAGGTACAGACAAGCGGTGTGTTATTCTGGTATTCGTATATCCTCTGGATTTCAATAATTCATTAAAATCTTTCTGCCCAATGAACTCATACAATCTGTTGTGGCCATCATTGTCACTTGTAACCAGAACTTTCTTTATGTAGTGCGCAATAGAAGGCTTTAAATTTTCAGATGTAGAATCGTATTTAACCGCGGTTTGTCCGGCGTAGGAACTGTCAGTAAGCATGATATCCTTATAATCCAGGTCTTTGATACCCAGTCTTTTTATCTTTTCCAGTGCCAGTGCGGCCGAGTATATTTTAACCGTACTTGCCGGATAGAAATATTCATTCAGTTCTGTTCTGTACGTATAAGTTGTAAATTTTGGATGGTTATTCCGGTCCCTGTCTATTTGTGTATAAACGATCTGTAATTTATATTTTGCAGGATTTTGCAGGACATCTTTGTTCAGGATATTGGTGTTCTGGGCTAAAATACCTTCAATAAATGTACTTGACTTTGTTTGCCCGCAAAGTGAATTGGAAATAAGCAGGGTAAACAGCATACAATGAATAAATTTCATATAGCGAAAATTTAAATTTGGATGGGAATTTAAACTTTTGTTTGGACAAAAAAAAATGACAGGTGTGCACCTGTCATTTTTTTTTATAGATTCTTATATAAATCCTTTACATTTTTTTTAACCAGTCGTTTATGGAGACTTCTTTTGATATAATGGATGACAGTTCATTTATTCCCACCCTGTCCTGTTTCATGGAGTCGCGGTATCTCAATGTTACGGTTTGGTCAGAAAGCGTCTGGTGGTCCACGGTAATACAAAAAGGCGTACCGGCGGCATCTTGTCTTCTGTACCTTCTTCCGATCGCATCTTTTTCATCATAGGTTACCATAAAATCAAATTTTAGCTTATCCATAATTTCTCTCGCGATTTCGGGTAATCCATCTTTTTTGACCAAAGGCAGGATAGCAGCTTTCATAGGAGCCAATACCGCCGGAAGTTTTAATACAGTGCGTTCTGAACCATCTTCTAAGATTTCATCGTGCAGGGATTCTGAAAATATGGCCAGAAACATTCTGTCGAGCCCGATTGAGGTTTCAATAACATAAGGCACATAACTTTCATTGAGCTCCGGGTCGAAGAACTGCAATTTTTTACCCGAATACTGTTCATGTGCTTTCAGGTCAAAATCGGTTCTGGAATGTATGCCTTCCAGTTCTTTAAATCCGAATGGAAATTCAAATTCAATATCGGCAGCCGCATTGGCGTAATGAGCAAGTTTTTCGTGATCATGAAAACGGTAACACTTTCTGCTTAGTCCTAATGACAAATGCCAGTTCAAACGCTTTATTTTCCATTCTTCGTACCATTTTAATTCTTCCCCTGGTCTGACAAAGAACTGCATTTCCATTTGTTCAAATTCGCGCATTCTGAATATGAATTGTCTTGCTACGATCTCATTTCTAAAGGCCTTACCGGTTTGTGCAATCCCAAAAGGGATCTTCATCCGTCCGGATTTTTGCACATTTAAGAAGTTTACAAAAATACCCTGAGCCGTCTCGGGCCTGAGGTACAGGTCCATGGCACTGTCAGCTGAAGCACCCAGTTTTGTTCCGAACATGAGGTTGAATTGTTTTACATCAGTCCAGTTTCTGGACCCGGAAACAGGGCAGCTAATTTCCAGTTCTTCTATCAGGGCTTTTACATCGGCAAGATCTTCTTTTTCGAGAGAACGTGCCATCCTCTTTAATATTTCTTCTTTTTTGGAGAGGTATTCCGCAACTTTTGGATTGGTGGTAATAAACTGCTGTTCATTAAAAGAATCACCAAATCTGGCTGAGGCCTTTTCGATTTCCTTTTGCGCCTTTTGATTGAGTTTTTCTGCATATTCCTCAATAAGCACATCGGCACGGTACCTTTTTTTGGAGTCTTTGTTGTCGATCAGGGGGTCATTGAACGCATCAACGTGCCCGGAAGCCTTCCACGTCGTAGGGTGCATAAATATAGCTGCATCGAGGCCCACTATATTTTCATTCATCTGTACCATGGCCTTCCACCAGTAATTGCGGATATTATTTTTTAATTCAACACCATTCTGTCCGTAATCATAAACAGCACTTAGACCATCATAAATTTCACTGGACTGAAAGATGAATCCATACTCTTTGGCATGGGATATTACCTTTTTAAATTTTTCTTCATTGTTTTTCATGCGGCAAAAATAAATAAAATACCTACCATAGAAAATAAAAAAGACTGCCGAAACAGTCTTTTTTATTAGCTTAACATTAATTTATCTTACAAACCCAGGAAGGAATCAGTTAAAACGAGTTTTGAAACACCTGCCAGTTTGCCCTCTACATATACTTTGATAGGATAGGTACCTTTTTCAAACTGAGAACCTGTATTTTCCACAAGCATAACAACATCCAGTTCGGCATTGGCATAATTGATCGTTGTTTCATCAGTATATTTAACTTCGGTACCATCTTTAATGGTCACGGTTCCTTTCGCGTTCACTACACTGCCATTTGGTTTTTGCAGTACAACATAAGCCTGTTTGTCGCCCGGAGTGGCGATCTCATTTTCCATCAATCTGAACTGAATTTTGATGGCGTCTGTTTTCTGAGCTTTTGTAGTTTCGGCATATTTGCCATTGGAACGCTTATTCAATGCGGTTACATTGACTTCCTTTATGTTTAAGGCACTTCCGATCTCCACTTTTCTCGCAAGATCCTTATTTGCAGTACTCAGTTCTTCATTGGTAGTGGTCTGAATCTGCAATTGACCTGAAAGACTATCTTTTTCGTCAATTAACACGTTTGAAACCATTTTTAATGAGTCTACTTCGTCAAGCAGTCTTGAATTGATCGCTTCCAGACCGGCGATCTGATTTTTATACCTCCTTAAAACGGCGGCATTGGCCTGTGATACACTCATCACAGAATCTTTCAAAGCAACAATTTTTGCTTTTTCAATTGTTAAAGAATCAGTCAATGAAGTGTTCTTTGCAATGGCGATATCATATTTTTCTTCCATTGCAGTTAAATTTGCAATAATCTGCTCTTTTTCATCCTGAAGGTATTTTACCGCTTCCTTATGGTCCTTAGACATGTAAAACGTGTAACCGATCAGCAGAAATAGTAATGCAGTTAAAGCAATCAGTAAAATTCTGTTGTTTTTGTTTGAAGTTTTTTCTTCCATAATGTTTACATTTTTAATTAATCGTAACTTATATAACGTCAAACTTTTAATTTATTGTGCAAAAGGTGAAATATTTTGTTTACCAGAACTAAATTATTTGATTAACAGTTATATGCGCTGCAAATTTAGTGATATTATTCAGTTATTCTTCCCTGAAACCTGTGTTATTTGCGAAAATACCCTTGCTTACGGAGAAATAACCGTTTGTATATGTTGCAGGTCAGTTTTACCACTCACCCTTTTTACGTCGGTACCGGAAAATCA
>JBFYPZ010000114.1:0-6945 GCA_041303035.1 Flavobacteriaceae bacterium | reverse complement strand
AAATATAACACTTCATTTCTTTCTGAAATGGTATATTTATCTACTTCAGACCAATATCCGTTATACTGACTATTCCCGCTGAAAATAGGTTTCGTTGGATCCATAGAAACTGAGTTTCCGATGGCGCCTTCATTGGCGAACTCATCCTGGGCAAAAGAACCTCTTATGTTAAAGTCCATTTTAAGGCTGTTGTCAAATAAATTCTGACGTAAGTTTAAAGCCAGGGTCGTTCTGTTATACTCAGAAGTTTTTAAAACACCTTCCTGAATTAAATACCCTGCAGAAATTCTGTAAGCCGTATTTTCGTATCCTTCAGAAATGGATAAATTGTTGTCTGTACCAAAAGCAGTTTGATAGATTTGATCCTGCCAAACGGTTTCATCATCTCCAATCAAAGCGCTGGCATCAGGCTCTCCCAGATCATTGATCGCGCGGATGAACTGATCTCTGTTTAATACATCAACCTTGTTCTCAGCCTCGCCCCATGAAAATTTACTATCGAAACTAACGCCAAAATCCTGGTGCATTTTTCCGGATTTGGTAGTGATCAAAATAACACCATTACTTGCCCTTGAACCATAAATCGCGGTTGCAGAAGCATCTTTTAAGATGTTAAAGCTTTCGATATCATTTGGATTAATGGTATTTAATGCCGGCCCATCCTGATCTACAGGTACACCATCAATAACGATGAGCGGGCTGTTGCTTGCGCTGAGCGAAGAAACACCACCACGTATTTTAATTGTACCTCCTTCGCCAGGTCTACCACTTGGAGGAACAACGTTCACCCCGGCAGATTTACCTGTGATCAACTGTTCCGGTGAAGCAATGGCGCCCGGGTTGAAATCCTCGGAACCCACTTTTTCAACAGCTCCTGTTGCATCTTTCTTTGTTGTTTGTCCGTAACCGATTAAGATTACTTCCTCAAGGCTTTCTGCAGATTCATCAAGATATACAGTCATATTTGATGTCGCCGCCATTTCTATGGTATTGTACCCTACAAATGAAAAAACCAGTAAAGCGTTCGCATTGTCGACTGTGAGTTCGAATACTCCGTCAAAGTCGGTTGCGGTCCCCTGGGTAGTACCTTTCTGTAATACGGATACTCCGGGTAGTTCAGATCCTGTTGCTCTATCCAAAACTTTTCCTTTGATCACTGTCTGTGCAGACATTACAAAAGGAAACAGAATCAATAAGCCAAGGATTAAATGTCTAATTTGTTTCATAAATATTATTGTTTATAAGCACTAATTGTTTTAAAAAAAACTTGCCTTTCTTTTAAATTCACGCCCAAAAATAAATTATTAACATTGATTTAACACTGACATAAATCAGTACCGACATTACTAAAACGTTTTCGTGTTGATAAGTTTTCTCACTCTAACGTTTGCGTAAATCATAATTTTGCTGCCTGTAAACTTAATAATGAGGAATTATCTGTTTTTTTTAACCGATTTTATTAAAAAATCCTTAAAAAGGGTCAATACACGGCCGGATTTTTGATAGCCTCAGGCAGTTTTATTATCTTTAGCTAATGAAATCCAAAATTACCTTAAAGAAAATTGCCAAAGAATTTGATGTCTCCATTTCAACGGTATCAAAAGCGCTGAAAAACAGCCATGAGATCAGTGTGGACTTAAGAGACAGGATTCAGGCTTTTGCCAATTATTACCATTATAAACCCAACAGTCTGGCGCTCAATCTGCGCAATCAGAAATCAAAAACAATCGGTATAATCATTCCCGAAATAGTCCATCATTTTTTTACAACGGTAATCAGCGGTATTGAGCAACTTGCCAATGAGAACGGTTACAATGTGATCATCTGTCTTTCAAATGAGTCTTATGAAAAAGAGGTGTTTAATCTGGAAATGCTGGCAAACGGAATAGTAGATGGCATCATAGTCTCCGTTTCAAAAGAAAGTCTGAAAAAAGGTGAATTTGAACATTTTGAAACCCTGGTCATGAACGGAATGCCACTGGTCATGTTCGACCGCGTGGTTGATTCCATGGCCTGCAGTAAGGTAACCTCAGACGATTTTGGAGCCGGCTATCTGGCATGCAATCACCTGTTTGATGCAGGTTGTAAAAGACTTGCCATAATTACAACCGATGATTTTGTTACCGTGGGTGCTCAGCGTAAAAATGGTTACCTGAAATCCCTTGAAGAGCACCATGTGCCAGTTGATGAAGATCTGATCTTACATATAGATGAGCGGTATGAAATTTCCAAGCAGATCGAAAATCTTTTCAAACTAAACAATCCTCCGGACGGGATCTTTGCAGTGAATGAAATTTATGCGGCCACGGCCATGAAAATTGTGCAGGAGCTCGGTAAAAAAATACCGGATGAGGTGGCGATCATCGGATTTACCGATGGATTTATCTCGAAATTTTCTACTCCCTCCCTGTCAACAGTCGCACAGCACGGCTACTTAATGGGCCTGAAGGCATTTGAAATACTTCTCGAAGAAATAGAGCATCAGGACGTTGAATTTCTTCACAGGACTGAGGTCATAAAACCCGATCTGGTCATCAGGGAATCAACAAAAATGATGTAATTCGCTTTTTTTTCATTTTTTATTCTATATTTGCACCATTCACAACCATTTAGAACTTGCCTTTCTTTTAACTTCACGGAGTTTTACTTATCATTGCATTTACTATTAACTAAATAAGAGAAATATTTTATCTCTCCGGAGCTGGCTATATTTCTTTTGCCTATATCTTTCAACAGATGGAAAAAAGAAGATTACATATTATGGAAATCTGGAATCTCAGCATGGGATTTCTTGGAATTCAGATGGGCTTTGCCCTTCAAAATGCAAATGCGAGCAGGGTACTTCAGATTTTTGGTGCCGATGTGCATGAATTGTCCTGGTTTTGGATCGTTGCACCTCTGACCGGATTGATCGTTCAACCCATTGTTGGTTACTACAGCGACCGGACCTGGACTAAATTAGGCAGAAGAAGACCTTATTTTTTGGTTGGAGCCATACTGGCCTCAATTGGTTTAATGCTCATGCCAAATGCCCAAATGTTTACAGCCTTTTTGCCTGCACTCTGGATAGGTGCCGGTATGCTGATGATCATGGATGCCTCCTTTAATATTGCCATGGAACCCTTCAGGGCTCTGGTGGCAGATGTATTGCCCAGCGATCAGAGAACTTTGGGTTTTAGTATTCAGACCGTCCTCATCGGAATCGGTGCGGTTATTGGTTCCTGGTTACCCTATGTGCTGACCAACTGGTTTGGAGTATCCAATGTGGGTACCGAAGGCCAGGTGCCATTAAATCTATTGCTCTCCTTTATTATTGGAGCGGCAGTTCTGATTACAAGTATCCTGATCACCGTATTTACAACCAAAGAATACAATCCTGAAGAAATGGCCAAAATGAACGGGGCGGCTGAAGGAGATGAAAAAGAATCCAACCTGCTCCATATTTTCAAGGATTTTAAAAAAATGCCTTTGACCATGAGGCAGTTGAGCTGGGTTCAGTTTTTTTCCTGGTTCGGACTCTTTGGTATGTGGGTTTTTACCACCCCGGCTCTGGCACATCATATTTACAAGCTCGATCTGAATGATACAGCAAGTGCTGCTTATCAGAACGCAGGCGACTGGGTAGGCATTCTCTTTGGAATATACAATGCAGTCGCGGCAGTATTTGCCTTCTTTCTGGCGGCTATCGCAAAAAAAATCGGACGCAAAAAAACACATGCGCTTTCACTGATTATCGGTGGCCTAAGTTTGATATTTATCTATTTTGCTCCTGATGAAAACTGGCTTATCCTTTCCATGGTCGGAATCGGAATAGCATGGGCCAGCATACTGGCAATGCCTTATGCAATTCTGGCCGGTTCCATTCCTCCGAGAAAAATGGGTGTATATATGGGCATCTTCAACTTTTTTATTGTAATTCCTCAAATTATCAATGCACTTATAGGAGGCCCCATGGTAAAATATCTCTATGGCGGTAATCCCGTGTATGCTCTTGTAGTAAGCGGCGTCTCCTTTCTGATCGCTGCCTCTCTGGTGGCCAGGGTAAATGACGTGGATGACGAAGTAGAAAAAAAATAAACCTCATGAAGAAAGCATTCATTTTTGATCTGGACGGTGTGATTGTCGATACGGCAAAATTTCATTATCTGGCCTGGAAGAAATTGGCCAATGACCTCGGTTTTGATTTTTCCGAAAAACAGAACGAAATGCTCAAAGGCGTGAGCCGGTCAAAATCACTTGAGATCCTGCTCGAAATTGGAAATTTATCCCTGACACAGGAACAAAAGGAAAAGCTTATGTTTGAAAAAAATCAAAGGTATCTATCCTCTGTGGAATCCCTGGGTGCTTCTGAAATATTACCGGGCATCAAGGATCTGATTCTCTTTCTCAAAAGTAAAAATATCCGGGTAGCCCTGGGATCTGCCAGTAAAAATGCGATTCCCCTTTTAAAAAGTCTTGAACTTTTTGAGTTTTTTGACGCCATTGTTGACGGCAATGATGTGACCCATGCCAAACCCGATCCGGAGGTCTTTTTGCTGGCAGCAGAAAAATTGCGTGTATCCCCGGAAAATTGCGTGGTGGTTGAAGATTCTCAGGCAGGAATTCAGGCAGCAAATATTGCCGGAATGACCAGTTTAGGCATTGGTTCTCCGGAAAACCTTTCGGGATCTGATTTTCTTTTCGCCTCAACCGGTGATTTAACCACAGATTTTGTTGAAAGATTCTTGAATTTTAAAAAAGCATAACAAATGAATTTAAATTATATAGTGCCTGACGAATGGCTGATCGTTGAAGATGGGTTCAAGGCAGAAAATGTAACGGCCTCTGAAAGTTTATTCAGTATTGGCAACGGATCCATGGGACAACGGGCCAATTTTGAGGAATCTTATAGCGGCAATACCTTTCAGGGAAGCTATATCGGTGGTATTTATTACCCCGATAAAACAAGGGTCGGCTGGTGGAAAAACGGGTATCCCGAATATTTTGCCAAAGTGCTGAATGCTCCGAACTGGATTGGCATTAAAGTTTATATTAATAATACCGAACTGGATCTCAACAAATGCGTGGTAAGTGACTTTCGCAGGGAATTAAACATGAAAGAAGGTACGCTTTCGCGCACCTTCACAGCTGAACTCGCCAACGGAAACCGGATCAAAGTGAATGCAATTCGTTTCCTTAGTTTGGTATACAATGAGGCCGGAGCCATAAAGTATGCTGTAACTCCCCTGAATTTTTCCGGAGAAATTGCTTTCGAGCCTTACCTTGATGCAGGAATCATGAATGAAGACGCAAATTACGATGAGTTCTTTTGGAAGATCGAAAAAATCGAGCAGGGAAGTAATGAAGCCTTCATCATTTCAAGAACCTTAAAGACAAATTTTTTAGTTTGTACCGGAATGAAAGTTGCCTTTACGCTTAACGATTATGAAGTCCCGCTGGAATACAAGGCCGAACTTCAGGAAAAATCGGTAGCATATCACTACAAGAAGGAGGTACATCAAAATGACACTTTTACCATATACAAATTCGGAGGATACACCCAGTCCATGAATCACCCGAAAGAAGACTTGATACCGGCGTCTCAGCGCATGCTACGTCAGGTTTGTGAACTTGGCTTTGATGACTTGCTGGTAAAACAAAAAAATGCCTGGGCAGAGATCTGGGCAACGGCTGATATCATTATTGAAGGAGATATCAAAGCCCAGCAGGCGATCAGGTTCAATATCTTTCAGCTCAATCAGACCTATTCCGGAGCTGATGAACGGTTAAATATCGGCCCCAAAGGTTTTACCGGCGAAAAATATGGAGGCAGTACCTATTGGGATACTGAAGCCTATTGCATTCCTTTTTACATGAGCACAAAGGACAAGAAAGTGGCAAGAAATTTGCTTGTTTACCGATATAATCACTTGCAAAAAGCCATAGAAAATGCCCAAAAATTAGGCTTTTCAAATGGCGCAGCACTCTACCCTATGGTAACGATGAATGGGGAAGAATGTCACAACGAATGGGAAATTACCTTTGAAGAGATTCATAGAAATGGAGCCATAATTTACGCCATTTACAATTATGTCAATTATACAAATGACTTTGCTTATATCCCTGAATACGGGATGGAGGTCATGATTGGCGTTGCGCGGTTCTGGCAACAGCGTGCTACTTTGTCGGCTCAAAAAAATAAATATGTGATCCTGGGCGTTACCGGGCCGAACGAATATGAAAACAATGTGCACAACAACTGGTATACCAATTATATAGCCAAATGGTGTATTGAATATGCGCTGTCAAATCTCATTAAACTAAATGAGGAATATAAGGCCGATTACCTGAGGATTACTGAAAAAACTGCCTTGAACGATGAAGAAATACGACAATGGAAAAAAGTGGCCGACAACATGTATTTTCCTTACAGCGAGCAATATGATGTCTTTTTACAACAAGATGGTTTTTTAGATAAAGAGCTCATCCCGGCCGACAAACTGCCAAAAAAAGAAAGGCCTATCAACCAGAAATGGTCCTGGGACCGGATCCTGCGCTCACCCTATATCAAACAGGCCGATGTCTTGCAGGGAATTTATTTTTTTGAAAATCATTTTGACACGGAAACCATCAAAAAGCATTTTGATTTTTATGAGCCGTTCACTGTACATGAATCCTCTTTGTCTCCTTGCGTTCATTCTATACTGGCAGCAAAAATAAACAAGATAGAGAAGGCATACGAACTGTATTTGAGAACCTCAAGACTTGATCTTGACGACTATAACCACGAAGTACACGAAGGCCTGCACATAACGAGTATGGCCGGAACCTGGCTTTCTATTGTTCAGGGTTTTGGCGGTATGCGGAATTTTGACAGTCACCTGTCATTTCATCCTCAAATCCCGCAGCAGTGGAAGTCCTATTCTTTCAAAGTCAATTACCGCGGAAATACCATCAAGGTCTTTA
>JBFYPZ010000113.1:0-6986 GCA_041303035.1 Flavobacteriaceae bacterium | reverse complement strand
CCTTCGTTATCCGGGCCACGTGGAATACATCAAGGTTTTAAAAGAAAGTGGTTTTTTCCTGACAGAGCCTGTTCTTTTCAATGACCAAAAAGTGATTCCCCTGGAGTTCACGAGCAAAATACTATTTAACGAATGGAAACTGGGTGAAACAGAAGAAGAATTCACTGTGATGAGAGTAAGCTTAAAAGGGAAAAATAAAAGCGGAAAACAAGTAACGGTTATTTATGACCTTTACGATACTTACAGCCAGCAAACGAAAACATCTTCCATGGCTAGAACTACGGGTTATACGGCAACAGCCGCTGCCAATCTTGTGCTATCGGGTTTGTTTACAGAAAAAGGTGTATTCCCGCCGGAACTGGTAGGCAGAAATCAAAGTTCTTTTGCTTTTATTATTGATTATCTAAATCAAAGAGGTGTAGTTTATAGAAAAACTACTGTCGAATCAGATTAATATATCCATTGTATCCTCATTTGGATATTATTGGTCACTCCCATGGTATCGAATCTATCCAGGTGACCCAAACCCCATATAATGCCTGCTTTCCAGTATTGTGTGGCCCACCAGTTTAAGCCCAGATCGATCCGTTTATTTATGCCACCATATATATCACCTGAATCTAAATTAATTTTTCCGATCCGACCCACTACTTCAAGGGCACCGTATTTACCATCTGGCATAACCCGTCTTGCGTAGGCAGATTTTTTGTCATAAGGCCTTGATTCACCACTTATAACATAACTCGTTGTAAGGTAATAGCCTTTAAACTGTTCATAGCCTTCAGGTGTATCAACCCAGCTGTGGACGTATTCCAATAAAAAGGAAAAATTATCGAGGCTCCAGAGCTGTTCCACACTTAGATTAATGAGATCACTGGCAGCAAAGTTGCCAGTATCAACATAATTTGAACTAATATTGGATTCGTTCTTCCCTTTCAGCCGGATCATTCCGTCAACTGCTTCCGTATATCTCAGGCCAAGGCCCATATGGATAAATTGTTTTCCATCATTATACCATTTGGGCAATGCGGTAATCCTGCCGGTAAAGGTATTCGCGCTTTCTGAAAAATTAAGGTCATTGGTTAGCCAACTATTAAACCACCCGCCGGTAACTGTCATCCTGTCATCCAAAAAGAAATGTTTATAGGTAACACCCAAATTTCTGGAAACGGCAAAAGGATTTAACCATCTTTCAGTATGAGGTAAATTGGCTGCATCACCCACATATTCATATAAAAAAGTCTCTTTTAGTTTACCAACCGCTACTTCCGCATGTTTACCCGCCGGAATTACCACCCTAAAATCCGTAAATCCAAAGGGATCCTGCCCTTCCGGCCGGTCTTCACCCCGGTATTCTACACCGATCAGGTATGACCAGGGATTTTTAAAATTTATTTTCCCCCTGAACATCATCCTGGCACTACGAATGTCAAAACGACTTTCCTGATCACCAACCTGATCCACGCTTTCATCATTTTGAATGACCCAGTTGTAGTCAAGGATTGGAGCAAATCCAAGTTTTAAGGTTAAAAATTTAAAATCTCTTTTTGACCAGCGCATATTTTTTTCAGATGCATCAGGGATAAAATAAGTTTTCGACGAATCCGGTAATACCTGCTTTTGGGTTTCATCGACCAGGTCTGTGAATTGGGCATAGGCATTATTTGTAAAAAAGAAAGAAAGGAAAAAAAATCCAACAATATATTTGAGGTAGAAATTATTCGGATTCATAAAGTAAGTTTAAGGTGGTTAATCTAGCTCAAATTTAAAAAATTTTAATAAAACAATCCCCTTTTGGTAAATTATTGATGATGATTATTCAAAAGTGCTGTCCGAAATATTTTTTGACGGAGGGAATTTACATTGTAATAAGTGCCATCAGGCAACAAACCCATATTTTGGCGGTTTGTTAGCAATATTACAGAAATATGCTGCTCAGGAATAACCGCAATACTCGTACCGGTAAATCCCGTGTGGCCAAAGGTACCTGCCGGCCCGCTCTTCATAAAGCTGTTTTCGGGATCCATCATCCAGCCCAGGCCATTGTTAAAGGTATCCGCGGTTAAAAATAATGTAAGGGTCTTTTCAGAAATGAACTGCCGCTCACCCGCTTTTCCATTATTCATTAACATATCAACCAATTTTTGCAGGTCATCTGCGTTAGAAAACAACCCTGCCGCAGCGCTGATACCGGCGTTGGCATACCAGGCATTCCCGTCATTTACTTCCCCTGTTAAGGTGTAATTTCGCCAACCCGACCATTGGTTAGGGTTTATTTCTTTAAAAACAAAGCCTAAAGCCGGATCATGAACCATGCGTTTTTCGTAAGGATTTCCATGTGAAGTAGCAGCAATATTTTTAAACCGATCTTTTTTCAGAGGATTGTATACGGTATTCTTCATCGCCAATGGCAGAAAAATATGTTGTTCCATATAGGTCTCCAATGGCATCCCGGAAACGGTTTCAATGAGCTGACCCAAAATGGTAAAACCAAGATCGCTGTAATGTCTTTCTGCACCAACATGATATTTAAGTGGCAGTTCTCCAATTAATTTATAGACTTCTTGTTTGTTGGAAGCCCTGTAATACATGGGGTACCATTCATATAGTCCTGACGTATGTGTCAGCAAATGTCTGATCGTAATTTTTTGCTTATCAGGAGCATCAAAGGCTTTTATATATTTTCCTACGGGATCATCTATATTAAAACGGCCCTGATCCAATAAGAGCATCATGGCCGTAGTTGTTCCGACCACTTTGGTCAGAGAGGCAATATCAAAGAGATGCCCGGTGGTCATTTTTTCAGGTTGCTCAAGTATTACCTGATTGTAATCCAGTTTTTGGGCATAGCCGAATGCTTTTTGATATACTGCATGCTTCCCTATTTTGATCTGTACGACAGCTCCCGGAATACGGTTATCGTCTACTTCCCTTTGAAGAATGCTATCGATTGAACGGGAAAGGTTTACAAAACTTTCATCATTAATTTGGCCGAAGGCAGTTAAATAAAAAGATACGAATGTGAATAAGAGCACAGTTTTTTTAATCATAACTTTAAACTTTTTACTTTTAACTTTTTACTTAAACCTTTATAATCTTTTTTATAATAGTCTTATCATCCTGTATTACAAGAAGATAAATACCATTATTTAAAGCCCCAACATTTATTTCATTCTCAGACTGCTTCAAAGCGCCTTCCATCAAAATTTTACCGGTGAGGTCGTACAGCACAAATCTTCCACTGTCGTAATTCTGCGGTAATTTTATTGTCAGAGACTCCGCAACAGGATTTGGGAATATTACAGTCTCCTCCTCAAAATATCCAAACTCATCAAGGAACAAGGTGCTTAAGTAATTTCCCAGATAATTGCTCAGATCGATTCTATGCAGCTTTTGACTGATGTTTTGGTATGCTTCATTTGAAAGGAAGTAATTCAATCCATCACTGCTCGCAATACCTTCAGTCTGGTGCAAGGGTAAATCGAGTATGAGCTTTCTTTTGTTTCCGCCAAAAAAATTTTCGCCTTTGAAATCATATAAAAGATAGAAAAATGGCATGAGCTGGGAACTGTAACCGCAGAATACCAGGAGGTTTTTCGATTCCAAATAAGTTACTCCTGTGATCAAACCATTGACGTCATGTGTGCTCTGGTATGCGGCAACGTGTTTTCCGGGGCTTTTCGGCAGACTGTAAACACTGGTCTTTTTACTGAGCCATTCCTTGGTAAACAAAAAGATCTTGTCCGCAGTTACAACAAATGCTTCACAGTCAAAATCTGTATTATTCGATCCGGTTGCAGTGAAATCTGTTTGTGTAGAATAGGAAAACTGTATGGTCTCAATTTCCTGATTATTGGTTAACAGGGTGCTTTTTTTTATTTTATAGATCTGAAGGTTTTTTCTGTTTCCGTTGGCGTTGTTTCCAAAATCGCCGATATAAAGATAGTCGGCATCTTGTGAAATTTCTTCCCAATCAACATTATTCGTTCCAATAAGTGCCACAGCCTCATTACTATCCGGATTATTGGTGTTCAGGGCATAGAGTTTGGTATCGGTATCATCATTATGTGTCCAGATTCTGTCATTCCAAAGAATCAATCCAGAGGTTTCATTTACTATTTCGGGCAAAGAATAGGTATTTGTTGGGCTTATAGAGGCAATACTATATGTGCAGCTGCCATCATTTATTGTGGAAAGTGAATTGTAATTTATTGCAAGCGGATCTGTACAACCGGCAGTTTGGGCCTTTATATGAAGAACACTGATAACAATAAGAATGAGTAACAATTTCTTCATATATCTTAAATAATGATAAATATAAAAATTTCTTTACTAACCTGCACCTGATAAGTATCTGAAAAACAGAATATATTCTATTCAGAGTGACCGGATTTAGGCAACTTTTTCTTTCTGTAATGATCAGTTAGAAAAAGAATACCAACGAGTATAAAAGGAACGGTAATTAAGAGAATAATGTTCAGACTGGTCCAGACCGAATGGTTCATTCGGTAGTTATGTTGAAATATGATCGGGGTAAAAACTATCCCTATGATTAGAAATAGGATACCACCCAGGAATTCCCACTTCCAGGCAAGGGCAAGCAAAGCTGCCAATATAAAAGAAGGAATCAGGTGAATGAGAAATGCCCCAATTTGCTGCCAGATCGTCAAGTCCGGACTAAAGGAATCCAAAGCGAACATACTTATGAATAAAATGGCTGCTATACACAGCCCTCTGGGAAGCCAATAAAATATTTTTGAAGAATTTACCATAGTATTTATCAATTAATTTATATAACCATAGATTACTGATGCCAAAGAAAGTTGGTAGATTTATCGCAAAATTAATTTGTTCACCCCATTGTAAGCTACTGTATTTTAAATTGTTGAATCTAAGTTACAAATTTTTTAAAAATAAAAAGAATGATTTGCTATTAATGAGCTTTCTCAAAAACGGGTCGCAATCCAATTAGGTTATGGCTCGCCGGGCACTACAAAAAATATAGGGGCGCTTGCCCCTATATTTATATACATAATATGAATTTTCTAAACTATTTTTTCAATATTTTTTCCAGAACCAGATCCTTGTCCAACTTCTTGGTACAGAAGAACCAGTCTTTGCAATCCAGGCCTTCTTCTTTCCCGTCCATACGGTCTTTTGCGGTGCCACAGTTGCCTGCAGGTGAAATAATCACGTCATCACCGGGTCTCCAGTCTGCCGGGGTGGCAACTTTAAAAATATCAGCGGTTTGTAAAGCCAGAACCACGCGGTAAAGCTCATCAAAATTACGTCCAAGACTCAAAGGGTAATAAATAATCGTTCTGATTACTCCAACCGGGTCGATCACGAATACAGCCCTTACAGCCTTGGTACTGCTTTCTCCCGGCATCATCATGCCATATTTGGTAGCAACTTCCATGGTGATATCTTCAATCAGCGGAAAGGTAACTTCCACATCTTTCATCCCTTTGTATTCAATTTTGTCCTTGATCGTTCGCAGCCATGCTATGTGAGAATACAATCCGTCCACAGAAAGTCCGACCAGTTTGCAGTTCGCCTGGTTGAATTTTTTCTCAAGGGTAGCAAAGGTCATGAACTCAGAGGTGCAAACCGGGGTAAAATCTGCGGGATGGCTGAATAAAATTACCCAGCTCCCTTTGTAATCACCAGGAAAATTCATTTCTCCCTGTGTAGTAATCGCCTTAAAATCAGGTGCTTTGTCACCAATTCTTGGCATAGAATACACTTGTTGTTCCATATTCGTATAATTTAAATTTTTAAAAAATTAACTGCCATAAAATTACCCAAATTCCAGAGGATATCAACTTTCTTTCCTCCCATTTTTCTGTTAAAACGGTAACATTGGTGACTAAAAAAGTGTTTATCCAATAAGGATATTCATTAAAAATAAATGCAAAACACGCAAAATGAGAAGCCCATTTATTCCGTTTTTAGGGTCGTGGCAGCCTCTTTCAAATCCTTTGAAATGACACGTACGCTAACATTTCCCACAGTATTTTTCGACCGGACAATGAGCATGGCTTTTCCGTAAAACAAATCAATGGTGCTAGATTTGAAAGAAGTCATTGATTGCGGATTTCCATTGTCAATCCCTGCAAGCTCGATGGCTCCGCTCAATTTAACTTCTATGGTGTTGCCTGCAAGGGGACAAAGATTTCCGTTTTTATCCAGGGCTTCGACCAGTATATACGACAGATCTTTCCCATCTGCTTTGATGGTGGTTCTGTCTGGGCTTAATCTGATCTTATACGGCTTGTCTGCAGTTCTTACAACACTTTCTCCTATTGTTTTTCCCGACTTGTAGGCAATTGCTTTTAATTCGCCCGGCTGGTAAACAACATCTTTCCACATCAGCCTGAACCGTTCTGTAGAATTTTCCGATTTTGGGTTTTTACATTTGGTTCCCTGCGATTTTCCATTCAGGAATAATTCTGCGCAATCTCCATTGGTATATACGAATACCGGAACATTGTTACCAAGCCTCTCTTCCCAGTTCCAGTGAGGCAGGATATGTATGGTAGTCACTTCCGGTTTCCAGTAGCTTTTATACAAAAAATACCTGTCTTTTGGGATTCCACTCAGGTCAACAATGCCAAAATAGGAACTTCTGGACGCCTGTGCATCTGTAAAACCATTATTCTTAGCCCAGGCATTTGTGTAGGGTTCCGGTTCTCCGAGGTAATCGAAACCGGTCCAGTAAAACATGCCGGACATATAGTCGTGCTGCTTGATCAGCCGCCAAGTGTCGCGGTGGGTCGAGCCCCAGCCGACGCGGCAGTTGTCGTAAGACGAGCAGGTGTAATCGTCGTTGTATTTTTCGAGTACCCGCCAATCCTTCGGCCAAATGCGTACGCTGTCCGACGGCATGTCGTAACTTCCGCGCGTGGCAATGGCCGAGCCGGTCTCGGCGGCAATGAATTTTTGACCGGGAAATTTTTGCGGAAACTCGCTAAAGGAGATCGGAA
>JBFYPZ010000112.1:0-7019 GCA_041303035.1 Flavobacteriaceae bacterium | reverse complement strand
CCGATCATGAACCATATCAGTTTGTTCTCTGATAAGAATGGAAAAGTTGATATTGACAAATCCGCACAGAACTGGATCGATCTCGGAAATATTCTGGCCATGCTGGGCATAGGCTTCCATTCCATGTACTGCGCGAGACCTACCGGTGAGCACCATTACTTCACGGCCCCACTGGCTGATATCAATAAGGTCTTTAGCAAGGTTTTTAAAACTTTGGCTTCGATCAACCGTCCTTCCAGGTATATTACCATGACCTCATCTGCCGGCAAAGTTTCCATGCTGGGTACAGCCATGGTCAATGGAGAAAAAGTATTCGCCTTAAAATTCAATGAATCAAGAAATATGGACTGGATGGATCAGGTTTACCTGGCCAAATACGACGAAAAGGAAAATACCATAGACAAACTAAAACCCTACGATACCAACAAATATTTCTACGAAGAAGAACTGACCCTGATAGAGGAAAAACTGGCGGACGCTTTGGAAAAAGAAATGGTTAAATCTGAGCACGCATGATCAATAAAATAATGGGGAGTGCCCATGAGGCCGTCGCCGACATTCATGATGGCGCTACCGTCATGATCAGCGGCTTTGGCGAAGCCGGAAGTCCGATAGAGCTGATTCATGCTTTAATAGATCTGGGTTCAAAAAACCTTACCGTTGTAAGCAACAATACAGGCAGTGGCAATGTGGGCCTGGCGGCACTCATAGAAAACCGGCAGGTTAAAAAAATGATCTGTTCTTTTCCGAGAACGGCAAACTCAACCGTATTTCCTGATTTGTACAGAAAAGGCGAGATCGAGCTCGAACTCGTACCTCAGGGCACACTTGCAGAAAGGATCAGGGCAGGAGGTGCCGGTATTCCTGCTTTTTATACCCCGGCTTCTGTGAACACACCCCTGGCAGCAGGTAAAGAAACACGTGAATTCAATAAACATACCTACGTACTTGAATACGGCATCCGGGCGGATTTTTCACTGGTTAAATGTCTGGCAGCCGACCGTTATGGCAACCTGATCTACAACAAGACAGCAAGAAATTTTGGCCCCGTAATGTGTACTGCAGCCAAAACAACCATTGTTCAGGCCAGAAAAATACTGGCTCTCGGAGAAATTGACCCTGAATGTGTTATTACACCGGGCATTTTTGTAAAAAGGGTGGTAGGGATCAGCAAGCCTGCAGAAGAATCTAAACTGGTAGCAGAAAAAAGAAGGTACCCATGGAACTAGAAAATAAAATTACAGGTTGGAATTCCAATGAAATGGCGCAAAAAGTTGCCCTGGATATCCATGACGGGGCTTATGTGAACCTCGGGATAGGTATTCCGGAACTGGTTGCCGGCTTTATACCCGAAGGCCGCGATGTGATCTACCATACAGAAAACGGCTTGCTGGGGATGGGACCTGTTCCTGAACCGGGCAGGGAAGATCCGGAGCTGATCAATGCCGGCAAAAAATGCGTTACAGCCATACCCGGAGCCTGTTACTTTCACCATGCCGACAGTTTTGCCATGATTAGAGGTGGCCATATTGATATCTGTGTACTCGGTGCACTTCAGGTATCAGAAGAAGGTGATCTCGCCAACTGGTCAACCGGCGAAGAAGGTGCCATTCCTGCCGTTGGTGGTGCCATGGACCTGGTTGCAGGGGTAAAAACCATTTTTGTGATCACCCAGCATAACACCAAAACCGGGGAATCAAAAATTGTAAAAGAATGCACGTATCCGCTGACCGGAAAAAATGTGGTGAACAGGATTTATTCAAATTTGGCGGTCATGGAAGTGCATGACAAAAAACTTTTTGTTCGGGAACTAGCCCCAGGAGTGAGCATGGATTATTTAAAGCAAAATACGGAAGCAACAATCTATATGCTTGAAAATCAGGTATAAAAATAGTATAACAATATGATTACGCTAAAGCAAAGAACCAGCGAAGAAATATACAGCCAGGCCTGTGAAGTATTACCCGGAGGAGTAAGCAGAAATACAGTTTTTCGCAAACCTTATCCGCAATATGCCGGCAGTGCCGCAGGTTGTTATATCACCGATATTGAAGGCGCATGCCGCATTGATCTGGCCAACAACATGGCTTCTCTCATTCATGGACATGCACATCCAGAGATCATTGAGGCTGTATATGAGCAGATGAAAAAAGGTACCGCCTATACGCTTGCCTCTGAAATTGAAGTGAATTTTGCACAGTTTTTATGTGACCGTGTACAGGGATTTGAAAAGATCCGTTTTGTGAATTCAGGTACAGAAGCGGTCATGGCCATGATCAAAGCCTCACGGGCTTTCACCGGCAGACCAAAAATTGCGAAAGCGGAAGGGGCATACCACGGAACCTATGATTTTGCCGAAGTAAGTCAAACAGCCAATCCCGGCAACTGGGGTGATATCAATAAACCGAACAGTGTTCCTGTCGCCTTTGGCACTCCTGCCTCCGTGCTGGATGATGTACTTATTTTTCCTTTTAATGATATAGAAAGAACCCTCGCTATTTTAGACCGTGAGGCAAATAATATTGCCTGTGTGCTGATCGATCCCGTTCCGCACAGGGTAGGTTTGCTGCAGGCAACCAATGCGTATATCGAAGCCCTGTACCACTGGACGCGCAAAAATGGCGCCTTGCTTGTATTTGATGAAGTGGTTACTTTCAGGGTGGATTACGCGGGGGCACAACAAAAATACGCTGTAGTTCCTGACCTTACCGCTTTGGGCAAAATTATTGGCGGCGGATTTCCGGTAGGAGCGCTGGCGGGCAGGGCAGAGGTGATGAAGGTGCTCGATCCAAGAGAGAGTAAACTTCTTTTTCCGCATTCGGGTACTTTTTCTGCCAATCCGGTAACCATGACGGCAGGTTATATTGCCATGCAAATGTTTGATGCCGCAGCCGTGATGAAATTGAATAAACTTACCTCAAAGGCCATTCAGCAGCTGGAAGAGGTTATTAAAATTGCAGATATACAGGCTTCCATTACCGGGGCCGGTTCTATGTTCCGTATTCATTTGACGGCAAAACCGCCAACAACTTACCGCGAAGCTTATCAGTCAAAGGAAACAGGTGCAGTGATCAATGAATTGCTCGACCATATGTATTACAAAGAAAATATATTGATGATCAATACCTTTGCCTGTATGTTTTCAACCGTGCTGACCCAAAGGGAGGTCGATATGTTTACCGAGGCCATGCTGCGTGCCTTCAGACTCCTGAAACCAAAAATTGACAGTTTAAACAAATAAAACCCACAAAAAAATGCAGGAAGTCTTTATATGCGATGCCATTCGAACGCCAATTGGCAGGTATGGCGGTGCTTTATCAGCTGTAAGGCCCGATGATCTGGCAGCCATGGTTTTAAAAGCTTTGTTGGACAGGAATCCGGGTATAGACGGACTGCGCATTGACGATGTGCTTTTGGGCTGTGCAAACCAGGCCGGTGAAGACAACCGCAATGTGGCGCGCATGGCCTTGTTGCTGGCAGGATTTCCAGAGGCTGTTCCCGGGGCAACCATAAACAGGCTTTGCGGCTCGGGCATGGATGCCGTAGGTACCGCTGCCAGGGCGATCAAAGCCGGAGAATCAGACCTGATCTTTGCAGGAGGGGTGGAAAGTATGTCCAGAGCGCCACTGGTAATTGATAAAGCTGCAGAAGCATTTTCGAGAAACATGAAAATGTATGATACCACTTTGGGTTGGCGCTTTGTCAATAAAATGATGGAAAAGAAATACGGTTGCGATTCCATGATGCAAACCGCCGAGAATATTGCCGTGGAGCATAGAATAAGCCGCGAGGACCAGGACAGGTTTGCGCACCGGAGCCAGCAAAAGGCAAACCATGCACAGCGCAACGGATTGTTTGCTGATGAAATGATGCCCGTGACGATACCTCAAAACCGGGGAGAGGCTGTAATGGTTGACAAAGACGAGCATCCCCGAGAAACCAGCCCGGAAAAACTTGCAGGCTTAAAACCACTTACAGACCTCAATGGAACCATTACTGCCGGAAATTCCTCCGGTATCAATGACGGTGCTGCAGCGCTGATCATCGCTTCTGAAAAAGCGGTAAAAAAATACGGTTTACAAGCAAAAGCCAGAATACTGGGCATGGACGTAGCCGGAGTGCCGCCACGGTTGATGGGCCTTGGGCCTGTACCTGCCACCACCAAGCTCTTAAAACGCCTGGGTATAAAACTTGAAGACATAGATCTTATTGAGTTGAACGAAGCCTTTGCGGCACAGGCACTAGGCTGCACGCGCGCGCTTGGCCTTACAGATGACGACCCCAGAATTAACCCTTTGGGAGGTGCCATAGCCCTTGGGCATCCGTTGGGAATGAGCGGGGCAAGGCTGGTGACTACAGCCGTATATCAGTTACAGCGTTCAAATGCAAAAAAGGCACTTTGTACCATGTGTATTGGAGTAGGGCAAGGGATTGCTTTGGTGATTGAGAAAGTGTGATTGGGTATGATTTTTAAACAAAGAAATTTTTGACTGTGGCTATGATGCTCTTAGCAAAGAATAAATCATTTGATTCCGGGACCACTGAAATAAATACCCGCGTTAGTACAATAAGTATGAAAAATAGTTAAAGCGCTTAGAAGCACCTACCGTATAAAACGTCCGCTAGGATTACACAATAAATATAGATTAACTATTTCAAAGATCTAGATCTTTTATAAAAAAGATCTAGATGTTTATAACAAAAGATCTTGATGTTTAAAATAAAAGATCCAGATCTTTATATCAATACTTCTAAAACATAATTATAATGCTTGCTTAGGAACCATACAAAACGTGCGGTTGCAAATAGAATTAGAACCGCATGCAATTTGCTTCACTACCGCAGCAAATTTTTTATACCCTTGCACGGTAGTACTGACCGTGATTTTTCTCATGCTTTTATTGGTTTTATAAGATTAGTTTTATAGGGCTGTGCATGGCCTGTAGGAATTGATTTTGAATGGAGTAGTAATTTAAATTCTGGCATCGTAAAAGCAATTTTTTAAAGGCAAGGTAATTTAGAAATAGAAAACCAAAAACTCACCGAACTTCGGGATAGGCTATTGCCGTTGTTGATGAATGGGCAGGTGAAGGTGTGCGAACTGTTACATTGTCTGAACTGTGACATTGTCTGAACTGTGATTTTTATGATTAAATGATTACCATGACATCATAAATGCATCAATCATAAATATTGAATAAATCATCGTTCATACGATTTGATCAAATGATTCGTATAAAAATGAATGATAAATCAATACAATCACAAAAATCACAAAAATCATAGTTCAGACGATGATTAACGAGCAATACAAATATTCTGAGTTGACTTCCAAAATTATTGGTTGTACCATGACTGTGCATAAAACTTTAGGCAATGGTTTTCAGGAAGTGATTTATCAAAGAGCCCTGGCCATTGAAATGGGTTTGGCCGGTTTAGCGTTTAACCGAGAATTTGAAATGCCTATTTTTTACAGAGAAGAACAAATAGGTACAAGAAGGGTAGATTTTTTGGTCGAAGGAATTATTTCGGTGGAGTTGAAAGCGCAAACTAAATTGGAGGATGTTCATTTTGCCCAGGCCATCAATTATTTAGAAGCGTACAATATAGAAATTGGTTTACTCATCAACTTTGGAGAAACGAGTTTAAATTTTAAAAGATTAACGAATAAAAAATATAAATCACCCAAATCACAATAATCACAAAAATCATAGTTCGGACGATGTGATCAAATGATTGATATAAAAATGAATGACCAATCAATACAATCACAAAAATCAAGTAAATCATAGTTCAGACGATTAACGAATATGCGTATATTGCTATTGGATATTTATGATAGCCGCTTTAATGCTAACACCATTTCCGCAAGACCCTTGTGTGCAACCTAAGAAAAGAGCAAATGACAGAATTAGAACTGATTATTGACTTGCATAAAAATTCCGAGCGACAAGGACCCGGAAGCGAAAATGATACGCTGAAAGCACTTGAATTTTTGAACTTGCCAACTGACCAGGATTTGAAAATAGCTGATATTGGCTGTGGTTCAGGTGGACAGACAATTACTCTTGCAGAAAACCTGAACGGACAAATAACAGCAGTTGATTTGTTTCAAGAATTCTTGAACGAACTCAATGAAAAGTCTCAAAAATTAGGATTGACTAAAAAAATCGTTACACTTAAAAAGTCAATGGACGACTTACCATTTAATAAGGGTGAATTTGATCTCATTTGGTCTGAAGGTGCCATTTATAACATGGGATTTGAAAATGGACTAAAAAAATGGAAAGACTATTTAAAAGTCGGTGGCTATTTGGCTGTAAGTGAAATAACCTGGATAACACAATCAAGACCAAAAGAAATAGAAGAATTTTGGAAATCGGAATACCCTGAAATTGATGTTGCTTCTAACAAAATCAAGCAATTGGAAAATAATGGTTATTCACTTGTCGGATATTTTTATTTAAGTCAAGCCAGTTGGATCTACAATTATTACAAACCAATGGAAGAAAGATTTGATCCCTTTCTAAAGCGACATGGCAACGCTGAAATTGCAAGAAAAGTAGTCAATGATTACAAAACAGAAATTGAACTTTACAATAAATACAAGGATTATTACAGTTACGGATTTTATATAGCGAGAAAAAATGAATAAAAGGCAGCACACATCGGCGGTTTGGAAAAAGGAGGGGTGGTGCATCTATGAAAATTTAGTGCTAAATCCAAACGCTGTACTTTCTATGAAAGTAAGTGCTGAAAAACCCGCCCTTCGCAAAGCGATAAAATCTTAGCGGGCAGTTTAAAACAGAAAACAACTATGAAGAAACTAATCGAAAGACAGAACATTTCAGAAAACTTGAAAGCATCTAATGCTTATCAACAACTGGGCAAACTTTTAAATGCCTTGGAAGTGAAAGAATTGCCAACTGAAACAGTTGCTTTGATAAACAATGAAATAGAGCAATTAAATTCTATTTCTGTTATTGATAAATATTTTGTGAAGGCGACAAAAGAGAAAG
>JBFYPZ010000111.1:0-7022 GCA_041303035.1 Flavobacteriaceae bacterium | reverse complement strand
TCTCCCCGCCATAATATAATAAATATTTTTTGTATTTAATTATATATTTATTGTTTATCAATATATTTTTATTATATTTGCCCTATAATTTTAACCCTAAAGAAATATGTCAAATAGTAACAACTTCGTTTTTAAAGGCCTGCAAGTTGTAGCCTGGATTATTTTCGTCGGTTTATGTATCGAAGCCGGTGCGCTGATCGTCAATTTCATTTTTAGTTTCTTCAATCCCCAGGTACTCCATAACCTGTATCAAAAATTGGACTTAAGTGAAATGTATACCCACAACAAATGGATTTTTTTCGGTATGTACAGCTTTATTCTGTTCATTGCCATCATGAAAGCACAGCTGTTCTATATGGTCATCAGGCTCCTGAGCAAATTTGATCCGTCCAAACCCTTTAGCAATTTTGTATCAGATCAGATAACACAAATCAGCTATGTCACCTTTTCTATTGGAATAATAAGTTATATCGGGCGGCAAATAGCCAAGAGTTTGGAACACTACGGATACGCTACCGATAACCTTAACCCCTTCTGGACAGACAGTCAGGCTTTTGTACTGATGGCAGCAGTGATCTATGCGATCGCGGCCATATTTAAAAAAGGTGTTGAAATTCAAAACGAAAATGATCTAACTGTTTAAGCCATGCCAATTGTTGTTAACTTAGATGTCATGATGGCGAGACGCAAGATGTCGCTGAACGAACTGTCAGAAAGGGTTGATCTGACCCTGTCCAATCTTTCCATTTTAAAAACCGGAAAAGCCAAAGCCATTCGTTTCAGCACACTCGAATCCATCTGCAAAGCATTGGATTGCCAACCCGGCGATATATTGGAATATGATAAAGAAAAAACGAATCCATAAATATGGAACCAAGAATTGAAACCATTCCGGAGAAAAAATTGGTCGGCAGCAGTATACAAATGTCCCTGAACAACAACAAGACAGGCTGGCTTTGGAGTAACTTTATTCCAAAACTCAAAGAAATTGTAAACATGGTGGGGCTGGACAAATATTCCCTACAGGTTTACGGATCAGATTACTTTTCCAACTTTGATCCGAACCGGGAATTTGTAAAATGGGCACTGGTTGAAGTTACCCATTTTGAAAATATTCCAACCGATTTGGAAGCCTTTACATTAAAAAGCGGACGATACGCGGTGTTTATTCACAAAGGTGACCCGAATGCATTTTATAAAACGGCTCAGTACATTTATGGTGTGTGGTTGCCAAACTCCGCTTTTGAACTGGACGACAGGCCCCATTTTGAAGTGCTGGGCAACAACTACAAAAACAACGACCCGGCATCTGAAGAAGAAGTCTGGATACCGGTCAAACCCAGGGAAAATTTGAATCACTAAGAATTATTACTTTTACGTGGTATTACAAGTATAGAAATTTAAACCAAGCGTTTTGAAACCAATCTTATTCCTTTTGCTCTTTTCTTTAACTGTGAACATGCCTGCATACAGCCAGGATAAACCCCTGCGTGTAGGAGTCGTCGGACTGACACATACCCATGTGCACTGGATCCTGGGAAGACCCAAAGACGACAAGATTGCCATTGTTGGCATTGTTGAACCGAATAAAGATCTGGCACTTCGCTATACACAGCAGCATGGCTTAACCATGGACCTGGTTTTTTCGACGCTCGATGAAATGATCGAGAAAACAAAACCTGAGGCAGTAACTGCCTTTGGCACTATATACGAACACCTGGCTATCGTGGAAAAATGTGCACCCCTGGGCATACATGTCATGGTGGAGAAACCTCTGGCCGTAAACATGAAACATGCCAGAAAGATGGAAGCACTGGCGAAGAAACACAAGATCCAACTACTCACAAACTATGAAACAAGCTGGTACCCAACCGTACACAAAGCCAATGAATTACTTCAAAGCGATCGTATCGGCAGGATTAGTCAGCTCATCATAAGAGACGGTCACCGTGGCCCTCTGAAGATCGGTGTAAATAAAGAATTTTTAGACTGGCTCACCGACCCTGTGCAAAATGGTGGTGGAGCACTGACAGATTTTGGCTGTTATGGTGCCAATATCGCTACCTGGATACTCCATGGGGAAAAACCGGTTTCAGTTACGGCTGTAACACAACAGTTACAAAAAGAAAACAATCCCCGGGTTGAAGACGAATCAACCATTATACTCACCTATAAAAAATCCAAAGCAACCATTCAGGCCTCATGGAACTGGCCTATGGGCAGAAAAGACATGGAAGTTTACGGTACAACCGGAGCCATTTACGCAGATAACAGAAATACCCTGAGAATAAGGATTGCCGAAGGCTATGATGGTTATAATGAGACATCCCTGACTTTAGAAGAACTGCCCGCACCACATAATGACCCTTTTTCACTTTTTGCTTCAGTGATCAGAAAAGAGATCGTTTTGCCATCCTATGATCTTTCTTCTCTGGAAAACAACATGGTTGTCATGGAAATATTAGATGCTGCAAAGATGTCTGCAAAAAAGGGGGAAACCATAAAAATAAAATGAGAGTCAATTTATTAGTACCTGAGGAATTGAATAATATGACAACACTGCAATAAAATGCATGCTGAATTCAGGTACTCGAAAACTTTTTCAGCAGTTTTCTCATTATACCACAGCTTAATTTTGCGATTTTTTACAATACCTTAACTTTTATTTATAAATTTAGCTACTGTTAGCCGGAACGAGGGAAAGCGTGCTTTTTCCTTGTGTAAAATGGCTGGTCGAGCAGTTCATTACGCCATTTATTTGAAAGCAAGGTTTTTTTTGCTGTCAGACAAAATATTAATTTACAGTATTTCAGTGATTTAGTATTTAAAGAAAAACAGCGCGAGGGCTCGTACAAATATTTTATTTTATAATTCAGAACAAAGATGACTAAAGACGATTTTTTAAAGGCGCACAGAATACACTTTTCTCAGGTCGATATGGAGGATCTTGTAACCTCATTTATTACCGAGATGAACGATGGACTGAAAGGAAAGAACAGCTCACTTATGATGTATCCTTCGCGGATCGGCATAAAAAGTGATGCAAAAATTGAAGCAACCACGGTACTAGCCATTGATGCCGGAGGCACAAACTTCCGGGCTGCTCTTGTGCGAATTGATGAGACCGGAAAACCCGAAATCCTTCAAAATCCGGGAATTGTAAAATTTACCATGCCGGGTATTGAATATGAGATCTCAAAAGACAAATTTTTTAAACAGGTCGTTGAAAAATTAAGAGTTTTTAAAGATAAATACGACAAAATTGGCTTTTGCTTTTCCTATGCAACTGATATGCAGTTAAAGAAAGAGCTGAACGGCATCCAGATCATTGACGGTAAACTTGTAAAATGGTCGAAAGGAATAAAAGCTCCGGAACTGGTTGGTTTGATGCTCGGAGAAAACCTGCTTTCATATCTGAAGGCCAATAAAGGCCTGGTTGTATTGAATGATACGGTGGCAGCCCTCATGGCAGGCAAGGGAGAAATGACAGGCTATGCATCTTATATCGGATTTATCCTGGGAACCGGAACCAATACCAGTTATATCGAACTCAACTCCAACATACAAAAAGAACCTTTCCTGAATCCGAAGGAATATCAAATTATCAATATAGAATCCGGAAACTTTAACAAGATCATTCTTTCCGAAATCGACAAGGAACTCGACAAACAGTTGTCGGTTGAAACCAATGACTACGGTTCTCAGGTATTTGAAAAAACAATATCAGGCAGATACCTGGGGCAAATGCTGGAGTTTGTGATCAAAAAGGCCGCTGAAGAGAGTCTTTTTTCGAAAAAGACCTGTGAAAAAATAATTGCCAAAGACAATCCGTTTGACCTCTGTACCACCGAGGTTGTGAGCTATTTTATTTCCAATAATGTACCACTCACAGATCTGTTCACCACAAAAAAAGATAAAGAGCTCGCCGCCGGAATTATCAATGACATGCTCGAAAGAGCTGCCGTATTTGTAGCAGGCAACCTGGCAGCTGTTATCCTGAAAACAGGTAAAGGAAAAACTGAAGCTGACAAGGTTTTAATCGTAGCCGATGGCTCGACCTTCTTTAAGTTTAGCGACTACAATGAAAAAGTCGAGAAACACCTCAAAAACTGTTTTGCCCTGTTAAAAGAAACCCGGTATTACGATATCATTGATTCCCAGATCGAAGACATCAACCTGAAAGGAGCTGCCATTGCAGCTGCTGAAAATGTTTAAGCAACAAACCAAAAAGAACATTTTGAAGCTTTTTTTCGGATTAATAAGAATAACGGGGGTGTATCTTATCACTATATCTCTGTTATCATGTTCCGGTTCCGATGAGCAGGAAGAAGTGATTACAGATGATAAAAGTCTGGAAATCAAAGGTGCCGATATGTCCTTATTACCGGAAATCAGACAAAGTGGAATCGTTTTTTATAACCAGAACAACCAATCTGAAGATCCGCTTCAAAGTCTTAAAAATGCAGGTGTTAATGTAGTGCGACTGCGGATCTGGAAGGATCCTGCCAGTCCGAATTCCGGTTTTAAATCCGTTATGAACTTGTCGAAAGAAATAAAATCTCTGGGTTTGAAAACCTTGTTGTCGGTTCATTATTCCGATACCTGGGCTGATCCGGGAAAACAAACCAAACCCGGGCGCTGGAAGAACGCAAACTTTGAACAATTAAAAGACAGCATTTATACCTATACCAAAAAGATCATTACGGATATAAATCCGGACTATATTCAGATTGGCAATGAAATAAACAGCGGACTGCTTTGGCCGGATGGAAATATCTCAAATATTTCACAGATGAAATCCCTGCTACAAATAGGAATAAAGGCCGTCAGGGAAACGAACAGCAAGACCAAAATCATCATTCATTTTGCCGGCATCAATAATGCTGACTGGTTTTTTACTAACCTCTCAGACCTCGATTACGATATAATTGGCATAAGCTATTATCCGATCTGGCACGGTAAGGACCTGAATGCCTTGCAGCAAACGCTGACATCGCTTTCGGCCAAAAATGATAAAGATATTTTTATCGCTGAAACTGCCTATCCCTTTACCCTGGACTGGAATGATTTTACAAACAACATTATCGGGCTCAGTTCACAAATTTTACCGGAATACCCTGCCAGCCCTCAGGGTCAGAAAGATTTTTTAATCAAAATCAGTGATCTTATATCAGACGTACCCGGAGGTATAGGCTATTGTTACTGGGGCAGCGAATGGGTAAGTTATAAAGGCAGCACGGCAACAGACGGATCTCCCTGGGAAAACCAGTCCTTTTGGGATTTCAGCAACAAAAGTCTGCCGGTATGGGAAGCTTTTTAATTCATTTTCTTACAAAACCAGCCGAGTCGTATAAAATAAAACCAAAACAGAAAATCAACCTGAATCTGTTCAATACTCAAAAAGTCAATTAATTTGAAGTATCGTGGGATTTTTCGGCTTTTTTATAGGCTCTTTTAAACAGAAACTGGTTTAATAGCAAAATTAATGGAATAAATAGATAACAAATACCTGCCATGATTACCTTACCCTGCCATGCGAATACTATGGCAACCAAACCAATAACAGAATTCCAGAGTGCTCCTCTTGCCTCCTTTTTCGTGAAGAGCTTTTCAAAATTATTGAAGTTAAAATTTTTTGACAATTTCAATACATGGCTGTGCATCAGGAAAATAATAAACCAGATCAGAAAATAACCAAAACTGAAAAGTATGATCAGTTTGGGGAAATCTTCATCAGACAGAATTACCCATCCTTGCTCCATTGCTTTCGGAAACAAATTAATTCCGCTCCAGGCATAGATCAGCAAAGAAAACAAAAACTTTAAGGGATAGATATAGAATAAAATTACTGCCAGATAAATCAGATTCAGTACGATTGTGGTAACATCATTTAATCCGTACCTTCGAAAATAGATATACTGCTCATACCAAAACAGAAAAATAAGGCCCACAGTTAGAAAAAAAGGAATCGCACCCAGCACAATGAGCTTCAGCTCATAAAAGGTTTGCGGCACTTCCAGGGAAGCAACAAGCAAAGAGACTGAAAAGGCAAATACGCCATCGCTCAAAGCCTCTATGCGCAATACATCCTTTCCCCTGTTGCGGAATTCATATCTTTGGCGGGTTCTGAATAGTTGTTTACGTAACATCTTCTGTGATTACCGTAAAATTATTTCACAAATTTTAATTAACCTATGATATAAATCATGCTACTTAAATTTGTTCATCATAAGGCAGGTGAAGATCATTTGCAAAACAACCTGTAAAGAAAAAAGTTCTTCCCCGTTCATAAAGGATCAGGGAGACTGAGTGATTTAGCTTCGATGAATCTACGATTTAGCTCCGCTGAATCTAAGATTTGACTTCGTCGAATCTACGATTTGACTTCGTCGAATCTACGATTTGACTTCGTCGAATCTACGATTTGACTTCGTCGAATCTACGATTTCCTCGTATGCACTCGGAAATTGATCTTTCCCACTTTTTGCTTGATCAAAAAGTGGGCAAAAAATCAAGGCTGCAAATAAAAAAACAGCCTTCGGCTTGAATTGCGCCCTTCATCAATGCCAAGTGCGGCCGGGTGATTTCCTCATAGCCAATCGGAACTTCCTGGTCTTACTAAGCATTGATTTTGATCTCAATTCTTTTTTATTTGAGGCCAGGGTTTAAATACGTCAATATACATTGTCCAATGTATTACAATGACAATCAACTACTTTTGCCTTTAAACTTTGTCCTTTGTCCTTGCCGCCAGGCTGGCTTCTCCGTCTTACTAAGCCTTGATTTTGATCTCAGCACTTTTTTCTTTGAGGCCGGGGTTTTACATACGTCAAAACTCGACGTCAAAACTCATCAAAATGATTTTATCGACTTTTTACTTTTTCCTTTAAACTTTATCCTTGTTCCTTGCCCGTTGGGCACCGTAAAACCGTTAAACTGTTCTCGATACATCACGCCTTCGGCGTGACACTCGAACTGACAAGGCTTCGTTCCTTCGCTCTTTCACAAAACCGTTTCACTTT
>JBFYPZ010000110.1:0-7146 GCA_041303035.1 Flavobacteriaceae bacterium | reverse complement strand
CCACCAGATCCATTTTGTTCACGCAGACGATAATATGTGATATCTGAAGCAGTGAGGCAATATACGAATGACGCTTGGTCTGTTCGATTACCCCTTTTCTGGCATCTATAAGAACAATTGCTACATTGGCGGTTGAGGCACCGGTAACCATATTTCTTGTATACTGTATATGTCCGGGCGTATCAGCAATAATGAATTTTCTTTTTGGTGTGGTGAAATAACGATAGGCCACATCTATGGTGATGCCCTGCTCCCGTTCATCCCTTAAGCCATCGGTAAACAAGGCCAGGTCAATGGTTTCCATTCCTCTTTTTCTGCTCGTTCTTTCTATGGAGGCTATCTGATCCTCAAAAATAGATTTTGAATCGTACAGCAGCCTGCCGATCAAAGTGCTCTTTCCGTCGTCAACACTGCCCGCAGTGGTAAAACGCAATAACTGATTATTATTGATCTCCATTTTTTACTAAAAATAACCTTGTTTTTTTCTGTCTTCCATTGAATTCTCCGAACGTTTGTCGTCGGCCCGGTTGCCTCTTTCTGTTTCCCTCATGGCGGCTACTTCCACCACAATTTTTGCAAGATCATCCGCATCGCTTTCTATACCACCGGTTATGGTAATATCTCCCAGCGTCCGAAAACGGATCTTTTTAGTCACGATCTCCTCATGAACTTGTATGTTCAGGTATTCCGAAACCGGAATCCAGCTGCCGTTTCTTTTGATTACTTCCCGCTCATGGGCAAAATAAACTGAAGGTATATCTATTTGTTCCTTTTTGATATAGTTCCAAACATCCATTTCTGTCCAGTTGCTGATGGGAAATGCTCTGAAATGCTCTCCCTGATGCATCTTGCCGTTGAAAAGATTCCAGAGTTCAGGCCGCTGATTTTTTGGTGACCATTGTCCGAAATCATCCCTGTGCGAGAAAAACCGCTCTTTGGCTCTGGCCTTTTCCTCATCCCTTCTTCCTCCGCCAATGGCACAGTCTATTTTATTGAATTCTATGGCATCGAGCAGCGTGGTGATCTGCAATTCATTTCGGGAAGCATTCTTGCCGGTCTCTTCTATCACCCTTCTGTTGTCAATGGCTTCCTGAACAGAGCCTACAAGAAGCTGTACCCCAAGTTTTTTGACCAGTTCATCACGAAAGAGCATGGTCTCCGGAAAATTATGCCCGGTATCAATGTGTAAAAGAGGAAAAGGAACTTTTCCCGGAAAAAAGGCCTTTTTGGCAAGGTGGGTCAACACGATGGAATCCTTGCCTCCGGAAAAAAGGATCACCGGATTTTGAAACTGCGCGTAAACTTCCCTGAGAACAAACACGGCTTCTGATTCGAGCTCTTCGAGATAATTTAAAAAATACTTACTCAATTTTTAATTTTTTTATGATTACAGGATATATTATATCGACTGCCTCACGGACGGTCATATTGTCAGTAACTACCTCTATATCAGGTTTTTCAGGTGCTTCATATGGGGCGTTGATACCGGTAAAATCTTTAATTTCACCCTTTCTGGCCTTTGCGTAAAGCCCTTTAACATCCCTGAGTTCACAGGCCTCCAAAGAAGTATTTACAAAAACTTCGACAAAATTATTATTTCCTACGACATATTCTATACTTTTCCTATCTTTTTTATAGGGTGATACAAAAGCGCCCATAACTACTACACCTGCATCAATAAAAAGTTTTGCGATCTCAGCAATCCTTCTCATGTTTTCAGAACGGTCTTCAGCAGAAAAGGACAGGTCTTTATTGATTCCCAAACGGATGTTATCCCCATCAAGCACATAGGTTTTAATTCCCTCCTGGTGGAGTTTGTGTTCCAGGGCATTGGCTATGGTTGATTTCCCTGAACCGGATAAACCCGTAAACCAGACCAGAAAAGATCTGTGCTTATTGGCTTGATTTCTTTCCAATTGGCTTACCTCATAATTTTGTCTGATGATATTTTCTTTCATACGAAATCAATTATTTCTTTTAATGAGTGCAACAGAATACACACGTATTTCCTTTTTTACAAGCTCTCATACCCGACAAAAGCCGTCTTACAATAAACAATATAGTGCCTTCAACAGTTAACACAAACTTTTATTTTTGCAGCAGCTGATGATGCAAAAACCTTGAGCCAAGATACAAAATAAGTTCATTTTTATGTTTAGTCTAAACAGGACAAGATCTGTTTACATAAGTAATGGCCGCAATTATTTTTTTCTCAAAATAAATCCGGGATTCAAAAGATTTTCTTTGTTGTAAAGCAGGGGTTTATTAGAACTGACAGAAAGTACCTGCAAACCAACTGCCTCGCAGATGGCCTGCCCTGCTGCGGTATCCCATTCATAGGTAGGTGCAAAACGCGGGTATATATCCGCATTTCCTTCGGCAACCAGACAAAATTTCAGACTGCTACCTTTGGAAACGATCTCAATGCTATTGAATTGTTCTTTTAAACCTTCTACAAACTCGAGAGTTTCCTCATTCATATGAGAACGGCTGCCAACTACCCTGATCTTCTCTTTCGCAGTATTGGAAGGTCCTATTTCACTTGCTGTATTTATGATATCCTCCAAATTTGGGTTAAGGGGATCAACAACTGCTTTGAAGGATTTTCCTTCGTCAACCAGGCCGTAATATAATATTTTTTCAACCGGAACATAGATGACGCCCAGTTTTGGTTTACCCTGCTCCACGAGAGCGATATTGACGGTAAACTCTCCATTTCTTTTCACAAATTCCTTGGTGCCGTCCAGGGGATCAACTATCCAGCAAGTATGCCAGTGCTTCCTCTCCGAATAGGCAAGCTCTTTACTTTCCTCACTGATCACAGGAATACCGGTGGCCACCAAATGTTCGTTGATGAGTTCATTTGCATTTTTATCTGCCAGTGTAAGCGGAGATTTGTCGTCTTTGTATTCAACCTCGAAATTACCGGTGTAGACCTTCATGATCTCATTACCCCCTTCAATGGCGGCAAGAATGGCGATTTCTAAATTTCTATTCACTGTTCAATTCGAGATACTTATCTACAAAAACTTTAATTCCGTGCTCTACCTTGGTGGCAGGTTTAAAATCGATATAATCGTACAGGCTTTTCACATCGGCATAGGTTGACTGAACATCGCCGGGTTGAAGGTCTTTGAATACAATTTTTCCTTTTTTACCCAGGGCATTTTCAATTGCTTTGATATAATCCATCAGCGATACAGGACTGTTGTTACCTATATTAAACAGCTGATAGGGTGCAGAACTGATCGAGGGATCCGGGTTTAAAGGATCAAATTTCGGATTGTTAGGCACCGGAGCCAAAGGAATTAAACGCCGGATACTTTCTACAATATCAGCCACATAGGTAAAGTCCCTGCTCATGTCGCCATGATTGAACACTTCAAATTCCTTATCTTCAACGATGGCTTTTGTAAAAATATGCAAGGCCATATCCGGTCGGCCCCAGGGACCATAAACCGTGAAAAATCTCAAGCCGGTGGAAGGGATTCCGTACAGATATGAATAGGAATGTGCCATCATCTCATTGGCTTTTTTACTGGCAGCATAAATTGCCAGCGGATGATCTGTATGTTGGTTGGTTGCAAAAGGTATTTGCTTGCTCAGGCCATATACTGAACTGGAAGAGGCATAGATCAGGTGTTTAACCGGATAAGCACGACACGCTTCCAGTATATTTAAAAAGCCGGTGATGTTGCTGTCGATGTAAGAATACGGATTGATGAGTGAGTACCTCACTCCGGCTTGTGCTGCCAGGTTGATCACATAATCAAATTTGTATGTCGCAAATAAAGAGAGCAGTTGTTCCCTGTCCATCAGGTCGAGTTTAACAAAGGTAATCTCACCAACAACAGGTTTGTTGTACTCTATTTTATTCAGGTCAATATGCATATCAGCAAGTCTGGCATATTTGAGGTTGACATCGTAATAATCATTGATGTTGTCTATACCAACCACCTCATAATTATTTTTGACCAATAATTTGGACAAATGATGCCCGATAAAACCGGCTGCCCCGGTAACCAAAACCCTGCTTTTCTTAATTTGCTCCATAAACTTTCTAAAATTTCACCGCAAAGTAATTAAAAATGTATTACAACCGGCTGTCTGTCATTTCTTTGCCAAGCATAGCTTTTACATCAAACTTAACATGATCTTTCTTAACATACTTATTCATGTCAAAATCTTTGAATTCCTTGTGTGAAACGGCCAGGATTATGGCATCTAAATTTTTTGGGATTTCGGATTCCTTTGTTAGGATATCGATACCGTATTCATGCTTCACTTCTTCCTTCAATGCCCAGGGATCATAAACATGAACATTGACAGAATAGGATTTTAATTCCTTGACGATATCGATTACACGTGAATTTCTGATATCCGGACAGTCTTCTTTAAAGGTGATACCCAAAACCAAAATATTGGAATTATGAACGCTGATCCCTTTTTTGATCATTATTTTTATGGTTTCCTGTGCCACAAAAGGTCCCATGCTGTCATTAATTCTTCGTCCTGATAAAATAATTTCGGGATTATAACCCAGTTCCATGGCTTTATGAGCCAGGTAGTAAGGATCAACACCTATACAGTGTCCGCCAACCAATCCCGGCTTAAAGGGTAAAAAGTTCCATTTTGTTCCTGCCGCAGCCAGTACATCATGGGTGTCAATATCCATTAAACGGAAGATCTTGGCAAGTTCATTGACAAAAGCGATATTGATGTCTCTTTGTGAATTTTCTATGACCTTGGCTGCTTCAGCAACTTTTATGGAAGGGGCCTTATGGGTGCCGGCAACGATTATTTTCTTGTACAGCTGATCAACCAGTTCAGCAATTTCAGGAGTAGAACCTGAAGTGACCTTTAAAATTTTTGTTACAGTATGTTCCTTATCTCCGGGATTAATCCGCTCAGGAGAATAGCCCAGGTAGAAATCCTCATTAAGCTTCATGCCTGAAAATCTTTCGAGAATTGGCAAACATTCCTCTTCCGTTGCGCCCGGAAAAACAGTAGATTCATAAATAACTACATCCCCTTTGCCCAAGACCTTACCAACTGTTTCGCTGGACTTGTACAAGGGTGTAAAATCAGGACGGTTATTTTTATCAACAGGCGTTGGAACAGTCACAATATAAATATTTGAATCCTTAATCTCTTCCAGATCAAAACTGTTCCATAGACCTTTTCCGTTCTTTTTTAAAGCTGCATATGAATCAACATTCACTTCCTGCAACTGGTGTGATTCCGTTTCGAGGGTTATATCCAGGTTTTTTCTCAATTCATCAACCCTTCTTTTGTTGATATCAAAGCCGACCACTTCAAAATGTTTTGCAAATTCAACTGCCAATGGTAATCCGACATATCCTAGTCCGATTATCGCAATTTTCTGATTTTCCATAAAATTTTACTAGTTTATTTACTGCTAAAAAGTTTTTATTATACAAGAGATGTCTTTCCATAACGACCAATTCTCTAAATATTGCATGTTCAGTTGTACTTTATTTGGCCAGATCACATTTTTATTAAAACTTACCGGATCCTTCTGCCTGGCGAGGAGTTCTTCTTCATCTTTATAATGTATACTTGCCGGTCCGGTAATACCCGGTTTTAAAGACAACAATACCCTTTCCCTGCCCCTGAGTTCATCTGCAAATCCCCTTACATCAGGCCTCGGGCCAACCAGGCTCATCTCTCCTGCGAAAACATTCCAAAGCTGGGGCAGCTCATCCAATTTGTACTTTCTCAAAAACCTGCCAAATCCTGTGATTCTTTTATCACCGGCCAGAGTTATATAATCCTCCTGCTGATTTCCTTTCATGGTCCGGATCTTCAATATACGGAAAGTTTTGCCATATTGCCCTACCCTTTCCTGCCGGAACAGTCCGAAGTGTCCGGTTGAAAAGCTGGCGAGAATGATCATCACAACCAAGGGAACAAACAAAATCAGCAAACCTGTGAAAGAAAAGAACAAATCAAAGACCCTTTTTATTAACCGTTGGTAATTGTTCAGATTGTTATCAAAAAAAAACTCATTCTTCAATTCCTGAATAATTTTAACCGCCGTTTAATCCTGGTCATGAGGGAAGGCAGTTCATTTTTGTGATAGCCATTGCCGTATTTACCATAACCGTAACCATAGCCATAACCATAGCCATATCCGTAACCGTACCTGTTTTTAACAACAAAATCATTCAATACAAAGGAAATATTGGTTACCTCGCCATTTCTGTACTTATCGTCGATCATTTTCGGCATCCCTTTTTGTGTATAGTTATACCGGATCATATAAACAATAGCATCGGTGTACTTAAACAATTCCTGTGCATCAGCCACCAGGCCAACCGGGGGTGTATCTATAATGATGTATTCGTATTTTGATTTTAAATCTGAAAACATGGTATCTGTAGCATCGCTGAGAATCAATTCAGAAGGATTTGGTGGTACCGGGCCGGAAGGTATAAAATCCAGATTTTCAATTTTGGAATGTTGAATGACTTCTTCCAAAGTACAGTCACCAATCAGGTAATTTACGATCCCTTTGTCGTTTTTACAATCAAACTCAACGTGCATTTGTGGTTTTCTAAGGTCAAATCCAATGATCACGGTCTTTTTGCCGCTCAGCGCAAAAACAGAAGCCAGATTAAGGGCACACATGGTTTTACCCTCTTTACTCACGGAAGAGGTTATCAGGATCGTTTTGTTCTTTGATTCTCTTTTCAGCAAAAATTGAATATTCGACCGCAGTCCTCTGAAAGATTCCGAAATGGTGGAATTGGGTTTATTAAAAACAACCAGCCTGTTCTCATAATTATTCTTTCCGAGTACGCCCAAAACAGGGATCTTGTACATGCGTTCGATCTCTTCAACAGTAGTGATCTTATTATCAAGTACTTCTTTAGAAACAATGAATAAAAGCGGCAGAACCGTTCCCAACATCAAACCGATCAGGTAATTAAAACTGCCTTTGGGTTCTATTGGCGCCTGACCTGTGTCTTTTGCCCTGTCCAGTACCTTAATATCCGATACGTTAGCTGCAATTGCCGTTCCCGCCTCATAACTTTTTTGTTTCAGATAATTATAATTCGCTTCAGACAAATTATACTTTCTCTGGAAATTCAATAATTTCTGTTCTTTGGGCGAAAGGTTCTT
>JBFYPZ010000109.1:0-7228 GCA_041303035.1 Flavobacteriaceae bacterium | reverse complement strand
AGAAACGAACACATAACAAGTGTCGATACCATGGATGCTTTTATCGAAGTACTTGAAAATAAAGGAGGCTTTATTTCTGCGCACTGGGATGGCACTCCGGAAACAGAGGAGGCGATCAAGAATCTGACAAAGGCAACCATACGCTGTATACCAAATGACAGCACAGAAGAGGCCGGTAACTGTGTATTTTCAGGAAAGCCTTCGAAGAAAAGGGTCTTATTTGCAAAAGCGTACTAATTTTTTTTACAAAGTCCTTGCAGAGTTAAAAAATAGTTTTATTTTTGCACTCGCTTTTGAAAGCTAAAGCTATCGATGGCCCGTTCGTCTATCGGTTAGGACGCCAGGTTTTCATCCTGGTAAGAGGGGTTCGATTCCCCTACGGGCTACAATCATTTAATTTTTAAGTGAATTAAAAACAAAAAAAATGGCAAATCACAAGTCAGCATTAAAGAGGATCCGAAGCAATGAGGATAAAAGGGTTAGAAACAGGTACCAACACAAAACAACACGTAATGCGATTAAAAGTTTACGTGAGCTTACCGTGAAAAAAGATGCGGAGGAGCAGTTGGTCAAGGTTATTTCTATGATCGATAAATTGGCTAAGAAGAATATTATCCACGATAATAAGGCTTCTAATTTAAAGTCTTCCTTAACCAAGCATATTTCGGCTTTAGCCTAAATTTTTTATAAAAGACATTTCATAAAGACAGTCCGTGGGCTGTCTTTTTTTGTTGGCGCCAGTTCTTACCATTCATAGATCCTGCTGGCATCCAGTCGGATCAGGATAAAGAGCAGTACCGTAAAACCCCAGAGCGAAGAGCCTCCGTAGCTGAAAAATGGCAGGGGAATACCAATAGTAGGGAGCAGTCCTATAACCATTCCAATATTTATTGTAAAATGGAAGAAAAATATCAATAGCACAGCATAGGCATACACTTTACTGAAGGTAGCCCGCTGTCTTTCTGCAATAAAGATCAGTCTCATTAAAAACAATACAAACAGGATTACCAGAATCGAGGTACCAATGAAACCCCATTCTTCGGCGAAGGAACTGAAGATATAGTCAGTTTCCTGTTCCGGAACAAAATCGCCATGTGTTCTGTCTCCCTGCAAATAGCCTTTACCTTTAAGTCCGCCTGTAGAAACAGTGATTATCGACTGATCCGTATTGTACCCGATGCCTTTTGAATCGGATATTTTACCGAATAAAATGTCAAAACGATCCCTGTGATGCTGTTCGAAGACCTTGTTGTAGACATGGCTGACACTGAACATAAAAAGTCCTGAAAACAAATAAATGGCAATGATCGTTATCCAGTTATGTCTGATGTACAATCTGTTGAAATAGTACAATACAATAAAAAAGATTGAGATGAGCGAATACGAAATCAGAAGGGAAACTGTAAACCCGAAATAAAGTGTGATTAAAAAGAGGATAACAGCCATAAATCCGATGATCATGTAGAAGAGGGGTAAACCAAAAAGATACAAAACAAAGACCAGCGCAAAATAAACCAGGGCCGATCCTGCGTCGGGTTGCAGTACGATCAGTACAGCAGGAAAGAGGATCAGGGCAAAAGCTTTTAATTGTTCTGAAAAATTTTTCAGATCCCGTCCTCGTTCACTGAGAAAATTGGCCAGAGCCAGGCTGGTCGCAAATTTTGCAAACTCGGATGGCTGCAGGCTAAAGCCTCCCAGCCCGTACCAGGAAGTTGCCCCGTTTATATTTTTTCCAAATACAAAAAGGCCCAGTAGAGACAGCATGGATACGAGGTAAAAAACACCGGCGTAAGTTTCATAAAAGCTCCGGTCAATGGATAAAACGACCAGGATGATCAGGATACTCATACCAATAAACACCATTTGTCTGCCATAACTGGTATCCAGGTTCAGTATAAAGTGCTGGCCTTCCGTAAAGGTAGCTGCATAAACAGTGAGCCAACCCAGAACAACAAAGACCAGGTAAAACCCTATGAGAATCCAATCAACACCATTAAAAATATTATCTCTTTTCCGCAACGTAACTACCTATTTCAAGTTGTTTTTTGTATTCATTCTCCAAACTGCCCTCCATCATCCTCTTTTCAAGATCTTTGCGTTTGACCTCACCTGTCAGGTATTTTTCGATCATCAGACTCGCTATCGGGCCTGCCCAACGGGCTCCCCAGTAACCGTTTTCAATAAATACGGCAATTGCAATTTTCGGATTGTCCTTTGGAGCGAAAGCAATAAAAATGGAATGGTCTGTCAGCTGTACCCTTTTTCCGTCAACCCGGACGAAATTCTCGGCTGTTCCGGTTTTACCACATATTTCTATACCCTCTACCCTTGATCCGCGGGCAGTTCCTTTTTCAAAAACATCGAACATGCCTGAAATCAAAGGTTCAAAATGCCTTGGTTCAATGGTAGTTTGATGTTTTGTAGTAAATTTTGGGTTAATGGCAGTTGAATCGCCTGTTTTTTTCATGATGTGAGGTGTATAATAAAAACCTCTGTTCGCAAAGGCAGCTGTCATATTGGCCAGTTGGATCGGGGTGGTAAGTACTTCGCCCTGGCCTATGGCATTTGAAATGGTCGTAACTGCCCTCCACCCGCCATTGGGATAATAATGGCTGTAAAAATCGCCGTCGGGAATCAAACCTTTTTGGCCGGACGGCAGGTCATAACCCAGGAAGTCTCCGAGCCCGAAACTTTTTACATGTTTGCTCCAAACATCCATACCTTCTTTTGGAGTGGGATACTTGTCAATTGTTCTTTTATAAATATTGGAAAAATAAGCGTTGCAGGATTTATACACACCTACATCCATTTTTATGGGTCCACTCAGTCCGCAGTGACAGGCCATAAAACCACTGCTTCCGTAACGGTAACCATGGTAACAGTAAAAGCCGGTTTCAGTTGTGATCACCTCTTCCTGCAGTCCGATCAGGGCATTGATGATCTTGAAGGTGGAGCCCGGCGGATATTGTGCCTGCAGGCCCCTGTCCAGCATCGGTTTTTTTATGGAATCATTGAACAGCATGAACGAATTCAATGATCTCTGACGTCCAACCAATAAATTAGGATCATAGGTGGGATAGGAGGCCAAAGTGAGAATCTCTCCTGTGGCCGGTTCTATGGCCACGATGCCGCCTCTTTTGTTGGCCATCAGTGAATCGACATACATCTGAAGGTTTATATCCAGACTGAGAATCAGGTCCTTACCCGGCACCGGCACCGTATCATAAGCGCCACCTTTATAAGATCCTATTTCTTTGTTGAACCGGTTCTTTTGCACGTATTGTACGCCTTTGGTGCCTCTTAGAATTTCTTCATATTCCTTTTCAACACCCATATAACCGATTAATTCTCCGAGATTGTAATAGGGATTTCTTTTGAGGATGGTTTCATTTACCTCGCTGAGGTACCCGAGTACATTGGGTGCAGTTTTTAAGGCGTATTCCCGGATAAATTTTTTCTGTATATAAAAGCCTTTGTATTTGTACATTTTCTCCTGAAGATAGGCATAATCGTCTTTAGAAACCTGCGCGAGAAAAACCGATGGAATTCTGGGGGAGTAATCAGTGGCTTTCTTAAGTGATTTCTTAAATGCTTCCGGAGTTATCTTTAAGAGATTGCAGAACTCCAGGGTATCCAGTGGTTTCACATCCCTTGGTATGACCATAATATCATAGGATGACTGGTTTGCAACGATTAAAACACCATTGCGGTCATAGATAAAACCGCGGTTAGGATAAATGTATTTTACAGCTACAGCACTGTTATTTAGCGGTGACTGTCTGTGCCGGTCATCGTAGACCTGTAAATAAAATAGCCTGCTGATGAATACGCCACCAACAAAAAGGATCAATATGTAGATAAGACTGATTCGTGACACCTTATTTTTTCTTTGTAAAAAATACTATACTTAATAACACGAGAACTAACGTAAATATACCGGTCAAAATTGTTTTCAAAATTATGGTAAAAAAACTGTCCAGCCTGAAATATTCCAGCTGAAAAACAATAAAATGGTGGATAAGGATCAAAATGGACAAAATACTGACCGACTTGGAGAACTTCAGTTTCCGGAATATGAGGGAAGAATAGTCCAGTTCAGACCTTCTAAGTACCCCTTTAATAACCGGCATTCTGATGTATGCCATAAAAAGTGTTGCGGCGGCATTAACACCTCCCGAATTTAAAAAGAAATCAATGCAGAGGCCCAGCAGAAAGCTCAAAAATAAAAAGGTAAAATCAAGTTTTTTTATAGGATAAAAAAAGACGAACAGCACATATAACATGGGATTTATATAGCCCAGGAAATTTATGTTGTTCAGGATGATTACCTGTAACAGGATAAGGCCAATAAAAAGCAATATGGTATTTATGATCTCTCTACTCATTGGCTGATTGTTCTTCCAGACGCAGAATTTCTTCCTTGTCAAAATTCCGGATAATTTCTACATAACCCACAGAACTCATGTCGTTGAAAAGACTCAGATCAACGCGGGTATAAATACTGTTCACCCGCTCAAAATCAAGAATGGTCCCAACAGGGATTCCTTCCGGAAATATAAGCGATTTTCCGCCGGTAACTATGGTGTCACCAATTTTGATATTGGCCTGTATGGGCAGATCGAGAAGTTGAACCTTTCTGTAATCTTTTGTATCCCAGCTCAGTGTTCCAAAGTGATCGCTGTTTTTGAGCTTTACATTGATATTGGCACTGACATTTAAAACAGAGAGCACTGTGGCATAATTGCCTGAAACAATTTTAGTTATGCCAATGATTCCCTTCTGGTTTATAACAGCCATATCCGGACCGATACCTGAATTTGAACCAATGTTGACCGTCAGATAATTGTTGCTTTTGTTGTATTCATTGTTAATAACCTTGGCAGAATAAAAGAAATATTTTTGCTTCACCAGGCTGTCAGAAACAAAAATACTGTCCATTTTTAATTCATTACCCTGGCCCGACAGGCCTCCGTTCTTTTCGAGCAGATTTTTCAAATACACATTCTCCTCTGCCAGCCTGTTGTTCTCTTCTTTGAGCAGGAGGTAGTCCTTGAAATTACTGACCTTTTGGTAAATAGTACCGGTTATAGCATTCGCAGAATTAACGAATTTACTCTTGTGGTACGTATGGCTCTGAAAAGTAAAAAATAGGGCAATACCTTCTAATAAAAAGAAAAATAGAAAGTTTTTGTTTCTATAAAAGAAGGAAATTAATTGTTGCATTTTGCATAGGTCTTTTCTACTTCATCAATACGCTCTTGTACTTTTCAAGGTCCTTTAAAGCGATTCCCGTGCCTCTGACCACAGCTCTCAACGGATCTTCGGCCACATATACGGGCAGATCGGTCTTGCGTGAAAGACGTTTGTCCAGCCCGCGGAGCATGGAGCCGCCACCAGCCAGATAGATTCCTGTATTATAAATATCTGAGGCCAGTTCAGGAGGTGTTTGTGAAAGCGTTTCCATCACGGCATCTTCTATGCGCAGAATTGACTTTTCAAGCGCTTTGGCGATCTCCCTGTAGCTTACTTTTGTCTGTTTCGGTTTTCCGCTCAACAAGTCCCTGCCCTGGATTAAAATATCATCCGGCGGCGACTCGAGGTCTTCCGTTGCAGCGCCGATCTCGATTTTTATTTTTTCTGCTGTGCTTTCACCCACAAAAAGATTGTGCTGCGCACGCATATACATGGCGATATCATTGGTAAATACGTCGCCGGCTACCTTAACGGAAATATCACAAACTATCCCGCTAAGGGCAATAACGGCAATTTCGGTTGTACCACCGCCTATATCGATGATCATGTTCCCTTTAGGCTGCATGATATCGATACCAATACCAATGGCTGCGGCCATGGGTTCATAGATCAGGTATATTTCTTTGGCGTTCATCTGCTCGGCAGAATCACGGACGGCCCTTTTTTCAACTTCGGTAATTCCTGAAGGAATACAGATCACCAGCCTCAGTGAGGGCCTGAAAAAACGGTTCTTTATGGTTGGAATATTGCGTATGAATTCGCGGATCATCTGCTCGGAGGCTTCGAAATCTGCGATAACCCCATCCCGCAAAGGTCTGATCGTCTTGATGTTTTCATGGGTCTTTCCCTGCATCAGACTGGCTTCGTGACCGATGGCTATAATTTTTCCGGAAACCCGGTCTACGGCTACGATCGACGGACTATCAACGACAACTTTCCCTCTGTGAATGATTAATGTATTTGCAGTACCCAGATCAATCGCAATGTCTTCGGTCATGAAATCAAAAAAACCCATATACTCTTTAATTTTTAGATGTTAATATAGCTAGCAAACAAATGTAATAAAATTACCTCATAAACTTATCTTAAAAGCTGAGGCGGACAATTTTTTATTTATCGGGGGTTTGGTTGATCTGATCAATGTTTAAAATGCCTGGTACCTGTTACAAACATGGACATTTTATGGTCATCACAATACGCTATGCTCAACTGGTCATTGATGGATCCTCCGGGTTGAATCACGGCTGTAATCCCGGCTTTTCCAGCAATTTCCACACAATCCGGAAAAGGGAAAAAAGCATCACTGGCCATAACAGCTCCTTTCAGATCGAAATTAAAGGCTTTCGCCTTAACAATGGCCTGATTCAGTGCATCCACTCTTGAGGTTTGACCTGTACCGCTGGCACAGAGCTGTTTGTTTTTGGCAAGTACTATGGTATTCGATTTGGTGTGTTTGCAAATTTTTGAAGCAAAAAGCAGGTCTTCGGTTTCTCTGTCTGTCGCCTTTATTTGAGTGACCAACTTAAGCTGCTTTTCAGAATCTGTGATCTTGTCCTTTTCCTGCATCAATACCCCATTCAGAGCAGTTCTGAATTGTTTGTCCGGCAAACTGAGCTCTTTTTGCACGAGGATAATTCTGTTCTTCTTTTGTTTTAGCAAATTCACGGCAGCTTCCTCGTAAGATGGTGCAATGACCACCTCATAGAACAAATTATTTATCTCCTCTGCTGTGGACAGATCTATTCGGGTATTGGTGATGAGTATACCGCCGAAAGCAGATACGGGATCTGCGGCCAGGGCATCTCTATACGCCTCAAGCACAGTTGCTCTCTGAGCCAGTCCACAGGCATTATTGTGTTTAAGAATGGCAAATGCCGGCCCTTCAGATTTGAATTCACCCATCAGTTGAACTGCGGCATCCACGTCAAGTAAGTTGTTGTACGACAGTTCTTTGCCGTGCAATTTGTCAAATAAT
>JBFYPZ010000108.1:0-7294 GCA_041303035.1 Flavobacteriaceae bacterium | reverse complement strand
GAGAAGGGTGGCGGCCTGAGGGGAAAAGGCTGTGTTGGCCATGATTCTTCTCCCTCAAGATCTGATTTTTTTACCGGACGTTCTACTATTTCGAACAACGGTTTTCCGGTTTCTCTGTCGAACAGAAATACAAAACCTGATTTGGTGATCTGGGCTACGGCATCTATTTTTTTACCCTCCTGTGTAACGGTAATCAGATTGGGTGGCGCTGGAAGATCCCGATCCCAAATATCATGGTGCACTGTTTGAAAATGCCAGATGCGTTCACCGGTCGACGCATTGAGAGCCAACAGACAGTTTGCAAAGAGGTTGGCACCCTTGCGGTTGCCTCCATAAAAATCGTATGCGGCCGAGCCGGTAGGCACATAAACGATGCCTCTTTCTTCATCAAGTGCCATGCCTGCCCAGGAATTGACACCTCCAATCCTTTTATGTGCATCTTCAGGCCAGGTTTCATAACCAAATTCTCCCGGTTTGGGTATGGTGTGAAAAGTCCAGGCCACAGCACCTGTTTTTATATTGTACGCCCGTATGTATCCGGGCGCTGCCTGGGCGCCTTCAGAAACTCGTGTTCCGATGATGAGCAAATCGCCATAAACAATGCCGGGAGTGGTTGAGACCACATAAAGCTCCCTGGCCCATTCTCCCAGTTTCTCTTTTAAAGAAACTCTCCCTGCATCACCAAAGTTTTGTACCGGCAGTCCCGTTCTGGCATCTACAGCAAACAAGTACGCGCCGGCGGTAAACAAAATTCTTTGGTCATCCTTTTCTTCCCAGTAGCTCAGACCGCGGTTGACATTCATGGAGAAATCCGTATCTACCGATGGATCAAAAAGCCATATTTCCTTTCCTGTTGCGGCTTCCAGGGCAAAAACTTTCAGTTTCGGGCTGGTGCCGTAAAGAATTCCATTCACGATTATGGGGTTACACTGTATCTGAGATCCGCCAAGGGTATCCGCATCGCCGGTATTGTATTCCCAGGCAACTCTCAGGTCTTTGATATTTGAAGAGTTGATTTGATCCAACCGTGAATAATGACTGTTTTGCTTATCACCCAGATAAACGGGCCATTCATTGGCTTGAGTCTCTGAAAAATCCTGTTTTTTATTACAGGCTGAAATTAAAATGAATAAGAAACAGATGCTGATGCCTGACAATGGTGTCAGCCAGGAGACTTTATTTATTCGGTTGGTGATTTTCATGGAAGAAGGGGCCTTTTTATAGATTTTATATGAGCTGTAATTTTTATACAACAGGATGTCGTCAAATCATATACAACTACTTTCTATGATTGAACCATTGCCCGCGAAACGGCATACAACTGCAAGATATCAACCAGATCTGCTTATCAGATTTACAAGAGATAGCTCAGAAAATGTATGAATATGCAGTTGGCTGTTATTTATTATACTGTGAAATTATTAAAAATGCACATCATTTCAAATTCTATTTTTTAACTTTGACATGGTTTCATACGGACTGTAATTAATAATCCATTTTTTATGCTTGTTATTGGAATAGCGGGAGGTACCGGGAGTGGCAAAACAACTGTGGTTAATCAGATTATTCAGGACCTGCTTCCCAATGAAGTTACTTTACTATCCCAGGATTCGTATTACAAAGAAAACAACAACCTCAGTTATAAAGAACGTACCGAAATAAATTTTGATCATCCCTCCGCCATAGATTTTGACCTGTTGATTGAACATGTCGGCGATCTTAAACAGGGTTTGACCATTGAACAACCGGTCTATTCTTTCATAGAACACAACAGAATCAGTGAAACGCGAAAAACTCATTCCAGTAAGGTGATCATTGTTGAAGGCATACTGGTGTTTACCGAAAGGGCATTGAGAGATCTGATGGACGTGAAGTTTTTCGTTTATGCCGATCCGGATGAAAGACTGATCCGGCGTTTAAGACGCGATATAAAAGAGAGGGGCAGGGATTTGGATGAAGTGCTGAACAGATATCAGAATACTTTAAAACCCATGCACGAACAATTCATCGAACCGACAAAAAGTTATGCGGACATTATCATCCCGCATGACAATTACAACTCAGTTGCCGTCAATATAGTTCAAACAGTTATAAAAGAAGCGCTAAAAAATGACATTTCAGCAGTTAAGAGAAAATAGAATTTTTAAGATTGTCAGTAACAAATATTTTTTGATTTTGTTGGTCTTTGCCATCTGGATGATTTTTTTTGATGAAAATTCAGTTGTTAACCAAAGGGAACTGAACAAGGAAATTGATGGGATGGAAAAATCCATTGAGTATTATGAGGGAGAGATAACTAAAGACAAGCAGCTGATCTCAAACCTCAAAAACCCGGATTCACTTGAAAAATTTGCCAGAGAAGAATACAAGATGAAGAAACAAAATGAAGATATTTTTCTGATTGAATTTGACAGTACTTCAGAATAGACCGGCAGTTTTTTTAAATGCTTCAGGTACTGTCGGGATAAAATAGGAAGAATAGCTTCGAAAAGTTAGTTTCAGATACAAAATTATCTGGCTTCAGTGATCAATAAACATTATTACTATGAAAGAAGGTCTTTTTAAAGAATTTTCTCCCGTATCTTCAAAAGAATGGAAACAAAGAATACAATTCGACTTAAAAGGTGCTGATTATCAAAGCACTGTAGTGACGAAAACTGAAGAAGGTGTATTGATCAAACCTTTTTATCACAGGGATGAGTATAAGAGTATGGACAACAGTTTTGCGGGAGGTACATTTACTATTGCAGAAACTGTATTTATAGATAAAGAAAATATAGCTGCGCACATTGCCATTAAGGCCTTGCAAACAGGGGCCGAAACCATTATCTGGAAAGCTAAGGGCCCGTTTAATGCAAAGTTACTTGCAGATTTAATAGAAAAGGAAAAAGGGCTAAAGGTGGGTGAATTCCATTTTGTTCTGGATTTCCTGGATGAGGATTTTATAATTGAACTTGCCACAGCATTTAAGGGGTATACTATATTTTTGAATATAGATATTCTCGGTAACCTGCTCAGGTCAGGAAACTGGTATTTCAACAAAAAGAAAGATCATGAGCTTCTGATCAGGCTTCTGAAAGTCTTGCCGGACTCATGTCATGTGATCGGTGTGGATACTTCCCTGTACCAGCATGCCGGGGCAACCATGATCCAGCAGCTGGCCTACGGACTCGCCCATGGGAACGAATATTTGAATTATTTGTATCAGCTCAAGCAGGAAGGCAAAATTGACAATAAGATCTGGTTGCGTGCCGTGAAGGCCTTCCATTTCACATTTGCAGTGGGCAGTGATTTCTTTTTTGAAATTGCAAAATTGCAATCCTTCAGGGTATTGTGGCGCAGCTTAACCGAGGCTTATGATATTAATTTTCCCATAAAAATTTCGGTAAAACCTACCTTGCGCAACAAAACAATTTATGACTACAATGTCAATCTGATCAGAACGAGTACCGAATGCATGGCTGGTATTGTTGGAGGAGCGGATACAGTATGTAATGTTTCTTACGATGCAATCTTTCATAAATCGAACGATTTTTCAAACAGAATAAGCCGGAATCAATTGGTAATACTAAAAGAGGAGAGTCATATTAAAAATGGTGATTTTTTTAATGGCACCTATTATCTCGAAGCACTGAGATCGGAATTATCGCAAAAAGCCCTCGACATTTTTAAAGAGATTGAAAAAGGTGGTGGTTTCGCTGACCAGATTTACAAGGGTACGATTCAAAGAAAAATAGCCGAAAGCAATGAAATTACCCTGAAAAATTTCAATGAGGGAAGTATGGCCTTGCTCGGTTCTAATAAGTTTCCTAATCCATCTGATAAAATGAAGGACAGTCTGGGCCTAAACCCCTTTCTGCCGAAAAGGCAAACGGAAACAGAAGTCATACCGGTTATACCAAGAAGAATTTCTGAAATGTACGAAAGGAACCGGCTGAAGGAAGAATAAATGAACAAGAAAATTCAATTTTGTTATGATCAAACGAAAGGATTTAAAAAAACTCAGTTTACCTGTAAATAAGGATTACGGAAGAGAGCTGGAACACCTCGATTTTCCGGCTGGTGTGCAACCCTTTTTAAGAGGGCCCTATTCAACCATGTATGTCTTACAGCCCTGGACGATCAGGCAATACGCAGGTTTTTCGACAGCCGAAGAAAGCAATGCTTTTTACAGGCGCAATTTGGCTGCTGGTCAGAAAGGGTTGTCTGTTGCCTTTGACCTGGCCACACACCGGGGTTATGATTCAGATCATGAGCGCGTTCAGGGAGATGTAGGAAAGGCAGGAGTCGCCATTGATTCTGTTGAGGACATGAAAATATTGTTCGACCAGATACCCCTTGATAAAATGTCTGTTTCCATGACGATGAACGGAGCTGTGCTTCCGATACTGGCATTTTATATCGTGGCAGCCGAGGAGCAGGGCGTACCATTGGCCATGTTGTCAGGAACCATACAAAATGATATCTTAAAGGAATTTATTGTCCGGAATACCTATATCTATCCACCCCTTCCTTCGATGAAGATCGTGGCGGATATCTTTTCCTTTACTTCCGGATTCATGCCAAAATTCAACAGCATCTCTATTTCTGGCTATCACATGCAGGAAGCTGGTGCCATTCCTGAAATAGAGCTGGCATATACCCTGGCTGATGGCCTGGAATATGTCCGAACAGGTATTGCTTCGGGTTTGGATATCGATGATTTTGCACCGAGGCTGTCATTCTTTTGGGCCGTTGGAATGGATCATTTCAGAGAAATTGCAAAAATGAGGGCAGCGAGAATGCTATGGGCAAAACTGATCAGGCAGTTCAATCCAAAAAAGGAAAAATCTATGGCTTTGAGAACACATTGCCAAACCAGTGGTTGGAGTTTAACTGCACAGGATCCGTACAACAATGTCACAAGAACGGCAATAGAAGCCATGGCTGCAGCCCTAGGAGGAACACAATCCCTTCATACCAATGCCCTGGATGAGGCCATAGCCTTACCTACCGATTTTTCTGCAAGAATAGCCCGAAATACACAACTCTATCTGCAGCTCGAAACGAATATCACCAAAACTGCCGATCCGTGGGCAGGGAGCTACCTGCTGGAACAGATGACTGAAGACATAGCACACAAAGCATGGGAACTTATACAGGAAATAGAAAGTTACGGAGGAATGACCCGGGCGATAGAACTTGGAATTCCGAAAATGCGCATTGAAGAAGCTGCGGCAAAAAAACAGGCGAGGATCGATAGCGGTGAGGATGTTATTGTAGGGGTGAACAAATATGTAATCGAGGACGACGACGACCTGAGTATACTGGAAGTAGACAATGTTGCAGTGAGGACTTCCCAGATCCAGAGGTTGAATTTGCTCAAAAAGAACAGAGATACCCAAGCAGTTAACAGCGCATTGGATGCACTCAGGGAATGTGCCGGAACAGGGGAGGGTAATCTTTTGGATCTGTCCATTAAAGCTGCAAGATTGAGGGCAAGCCTGGGTGAAATTTCATCTGCCCTTGAAGATGTTTTTGGCAGGTACAAGGCACAAAACAGAACGATTAGCGGAGTTTATAAAAAAGAAATAAGCAATCATATGAGTTTTAAAAAGGCACTTTCGCTATCTGATAAATTTGCGGAACTTGATGGGCGAAGACCCAGGATCATGGTGGCCAAAATGGGACAGGACGGGCATGATCGCGGAGCCAGGGTCGTGGCAACAAGTTTTGCCGACCTCGGTTTTGATGTGGATATCAGTCCGCTTTTTCAAACTCCGGCGGAAGTAGCCAAGCAGGCCATAGAAAATGATGTCCATATACTGGGCGTTTCTTCTCTTGCTGCCGGACATAAAACCTTGATCCCTCAGGTAATACAGGCCCTCAAGGAATATGGCCGTGACGATATTATGGTTGTTGCAGGAGGTGTGATACCCAAACAGGATTACAAGTTTTTATATGAATGCGGCGTTTCAGGTATCTTTGGGCCAGGAACCAAGATCAGCGACTCCGCCATAGAAATATTGAACAAGCTGATCGCCGGTATGGCCCATTAGATTAAAAATTTTATAAAATACGGTTATCAGATCTTTACAAATTTAGCGGTAAAGTGTCTCATGATGGGTGCCTCTTCAGAAATACGGTAACCTGTTTTGGCTTCATGCCGGGTATCATAAATATTTTTTAATACGGCTGCAACGTACAGCATGTGGTTGTCGGTGTAGGTTCTGCGAGGTATGGCGAGTCTGACGAGCTCTAATTCCGGATACCTGTTTTTTCGTGTAAAAGGATCGCGGTCTGCCAGAACAGTTCCTATTTCTACACTTCGTATACCCCCAACTATGTAGAGTTCGATGGCCAGGGCCTGGGCCCTGTATTGCTCTCGAGGTATGGTCGGCACAAATTTATTGGCATCTATAAAAATGGCATGTCCTCCAAAGGGATGCTGTACCGGTACACCGTAACGGCTGAGTGTTTCACCTAAAAGATGTACCTGATTGATCCTGCTTTCCAGATATTCGAATTCAGTTGCCTCATCGAGTCCTACAGCCAGCGCGGCCATATCCCTTCCGTTCATGCCCCCATAGGTCAGAAAACCTTCATACATTATATTGAAAACAGATGCTTTTTTATAGATCTCTTCATCATTTAACGCAATAAAACCGCCCATATTTACCAGTCCGTCTTTTTTTGAGCTCATTGTCATGCCGTCGCCATAAGAAAAGAATTCTTTTGCAATTTCCTTGATGGTTTTGTTTTTATAAGCTTCTTCCCGGAGTTTTATAAAATAAGCATTCTCTGCGAACCGGGCTGCATCAAAAATGACCGGAATACCGTATTTTTTGCAAAGTGCAGAAACCTGCCTGATGTTTTCCATAGAAACAGGCTGGCCACCGGAACTGTTACAGGTAATGGTAACAATTACAAAGGGTATATTTTCTCTTGGATGCGCTTTTAGCACATTTTCAAGTTTATACAAATCAAGATTTCCTTTAAAGGGATGCATCGTGTTTGTGTCGAAGGCTTCGTCGATGGTGCAATCAACGGCATGAGCCCTGCGAAATTCAATATGGCCCTTGGTGGTGTCGAAGTGCGCATTACCGGGTATGTAATCACCTTCCCTGACTGTAGCAGAAAAAAGTACGTTCTCTGCCGCCCTGCCCTGATGCGTTGGCAAAACATAAGTAAATCCGGTAATTGATTGTATGGTCTCCTTTAACCGGATAAATGATTTAGAACCGGCATAACTTTCGTCACCGGTAAGCATGGCTGCCCATTGCACATCACTCATGGCTCCGGTACCTGAATCGGT
>JBFYPZ010000107.1:0-7395 GCA_041303035.1 Flavobacteriaceae bacterium | reverse complement strand
AATTATGGAGATTTTATCGCCGCGGATGAGGACGGAACTGAAACAGGAGAATTCGGGGCCTCAGACTTCTCTTTCTCCCTGGGTTATGGGTATCAGATCCCTTACACCAACCTGCACCTGGGAGTTAATTTAAAATTTTTGCATTCCACCATAGAAAATTATTCGAGCTCGGGCTTTGCCGGAGACCTGGGGTTTTATTATTTTGATGATTACAAACCCTTTACGATTGCGGCGGTGCTCAGAAATGTCGGCTACCAGATCTCATTATACGATGAAGACCGGGAGGATCTGCCTCTGGAAATTGCACTTGCCGGCAGTTATAAACTGGAGGATGTGCCTTTAAAATGGCACCTGACCTTGAGTAATCTGCAATCATGGAGTATAGCCCAGCCAAATCCTTCGAACAGCGAAACGGATCTGGATGGCAATGTCGAGGAAGAAGAAATTAATTTTTTTGAAGAAGCCATCAGGCATGTTGTGGTTGGGGCGGAGTTTTTCCCTGATAAGGCCTTCAATGCAAGGCTGGGCTACAATTTCAGGCGGGCGGAGGAACTGAGTCTGACTGAAACCCGGACCTTTGCGGGATTCAGTGCCGGCTTTGGTTTAAAGATGGGCAGGTTTAAGTTTGATTATGCTTACACAAAATACCATCCTGTAACCAATTCAAATACAATATCTTTGTTAATAGATTTAACCAGAACCGGATTCTAGTATGCAAAATAAAAAGATCATCATCGCCATAGATGGCTATTCTTCAACCGGAAAAAGTACGATAGCCAAAATGCTGGCCGAGCGACTGGGTTATATTTATGTGGACACAGGTGCCATGTACAGGGCCATTTCGCTTTTCGCAAAAAGAAACGGCTGGATAGATGAAGATCATTTCGATAAGGAAATGCTGATCAGAGGATTGGAAAACGCGCATCTGGATTTTGTTTTTAATGAGCAAGCCGGCTTTGCTGAAATGTATTTAAACGGTGAAAATGTAGAGAAGGATATCCGTACTATGGATATTTCAAATTTGGTGAGCAGGGTGGCAGCGGTTCCCGAGGTTCGACAAAAACTGGTGGCTTACCAGAAGGCAATGGGTAGAAAGAAAGGTCTGGTCATGGATGGCAGGGATATTGGAACAGTCGTTTTTCCGGATGCCGAACTCAAGCTTTTTTTAACCGCTTCCCCGGAAATCAGAGCCCAACGCCGTTACAAGGAAATGCATGAGAAAAACGAAAAAACCACTCTTGAGGAAGTCTATGAAAATGTGGTTATGCGGGATCGACTGGACACCAGCAGAAAGGATTCTCCACTCGTTATGGCAGCCGATGCCATTAAGATCGATAATTCTGAGCTCAAAAAAGATGAACAGTTTGAACTCATACTCGATATAGTAAAGAAAAAATTAAAAGAAGTTGATGCCTGATTTAAAACAGCGTATCCGGATCATTTTTCGCGAAGGCAACCTCATTTATAAGTACAATGGTTATTCTACCATATCTTCTCACTGTGAAGACTATGGAATATGAAGGTATTTATGCGTTTGTAGAGAGATCTTCCATTTTGGATTTTCCATGACATAAGCAACGATAAGCGGGGTCATTTTCTCCCGGTTACTCCATTCCGGCTGCAAGTATAAAATACAATCGGAGCCTACCTTTGCTGCCTGCTCCTCAGCAAAAATAAAATCGTGTTTGTTGTACACGATCACCTTTAATTCATGGGCCATTTCGAGTACCTCCTTTAAAGGCAATTTGTTCTTTTTTGGAGACAGGCAGATCCAGTCCCAGATTCCGCTCAGCGGATAGGCACCGGAGGTTTCTATATGTGTGCTGATGGTATTTTCCTTCAGTTTTTTTGTGAGATAGTCAAGATTCCACATTAGGGGTTCGCCACCTGTTACGACCACCGTGTTAGCGAATTTTAAGGCATTGCTGACAATTAGTTCCGTATTTGTTGCGGGATGAAGAGCCGCATTCCAGCTCTCTTTCACATCACACCAGTGGCATCCCACATCGCAACCGCCTATTCTTATGAAATAGGCCGCCTTTCCGGTATGAGACCCCTCACCCTGAATGGTGTAAAACTCTTCCATCAAAGGGAGCATCAATCCTTTATTGATAAGAGCTGTTGTATTTTTGTCCAATCTGTTATATTTGTGGCAAAGATATTTAAAGAAATAGAATTTTTACCTTTCATACATTTAAACTATTTTTATAAAAAAATTTATATGCCTACCAAACAAGAATTTACGGATATCATAGAACAGGGTTATCAAACAAAGGGAGATGCCATAACCTTTGGTGCGGCCATGTTCGGAGGGGAGACGGTTACCAATGCCTTCGTAAAGATCCCGTTAAAAACGATTGCCAGACATGGTTTGATCGCCGGTGCTACCGGTACGGGCAAAACAAAGACCCTGCAGGTGTTTGCAGAAAATCTTTCTGAAAATGGTATTCCTGTACTTGTGATGGATGTTAAAGGTGACCTCAGCGGTATAGCTGAACCGGGAGAATTGAATCCGCATATAGAAAAAAGGCATGCGCAAATTGGTTTGCCTTATACCCCAAAAGGATTCCCGGTCGAGTTTTTGACCCTGTCCAAACAGAACGGCCTGAGGCTCAGGGCAACGGTTTCGGAATTTGGCCCGACGCTGCTTTCGAGAATTCTCGATCTGTCCGATGTGCAGGGAGGCATCATAGCCATTATTTTTCAGTATTGTGATGACAACAAGCTGCCGCTCATAGACCTGGAGGATTTTAAAAAAGTATTGCAGTATGCCGCTCAGGAAGGAAAAGCAGAGTTTGACGGGAAGTACGGAAGAATTTCGCCTGCTTCAGCCGGATCTATTTTGCGCAAAATAATTGAGCTGGAACAACAGGGCGGTGATCTTTTCTTTGGAGAACGGTCTTTTGATGTAAATGATCTTACCCGTATTGACAATGAAGGCAGAGGCATAATCTCCGTTTTGCGTGTAACGGATATACAGGATAAACCAAAACTTTTTTCGACCTTCATGCTGCAGCTGCTGGCTGAGATTTACAATACCTTTCCCGAGATCGGTGACAGCGGACGCCCTGAACTGGTACTGTTTATTGACGAGGCACACCTCGTTTTTGAGAATGCAACCAAAACATTACTGGATCAGATAGAGAGTATCATTAAACTGATCCGTTCAAAAGGTATCGGTGTTTATTTTGTAACCCAAAACCCAAAAGATATCCCGGCCGATGTGCTGTCTCAACTGGGTTTGAAAATACAACATGCCTTACGGGCCTTTACTGCAAACGACAGAAAAGGAATTAAACTGGCATCACAGAATTATCCGGAATCAGAATTTTATAACGTAGAACAGATCATCACAGAACTGGGTATGGGTGAGGCGCTGATCACTGCATTGAACGAGAAAGGAATACCAACCCCTTTGGCCAGAACCATGTTACGCGCTCCCATGAGCCGCATGGATATTTTGACACCTGAGGAATTGGAAGGAATCATCAATTCCTCGAAATTAGCACAAAAATACAACGAAAAGGTTGACAGGGAAAGTGCCTTCGAAATACTGAGTAAAAAAATAGAAGATACTTCAAATACAACTCAGGGTAAAGGTACTTCCAGAACTAAGGATTCCACCAAATCTGTTATGGCACCTGTCTTAAAGGTGGTTACGAGTGCTACTTTTATCAGGGGAGTTTTTGGTATATTAAATAAAGTGATGAGAAAGTAATTAATGATATGGGCAGAATTTTTATTTTATTGGTGGTCTCCCTTTTTTTTATTCAGTGCAATAAAGAAAAGGAGTTTAAAATTACAAGAGACCAGGTTGGTATAATAACGAAAAACACAACTAAAGAGGCCATCATAGAGCTGTTTCAGAATGACTCGTTGATCATGTTTCCCAAGGATGAAAAGATGGTTAATGAATACATCGTTTATCAAAAAGGAGGGAAGCATCTGTTATCGATATTTCCTAAAATGTCAGCAGATTCTATGCATATGATCGAAAGGATACATATTTATTCTCCCAGTTATAAAACCGAAAAGGGTATTTCTGTAGCCTCAACTTACCGGGACGTTGCAGCCAGTTATTCTTTTGATAAAATTGACCCGACCTTTACTTCGGCAATTATTTATCTGGATGAGATCAACGGTACGATAGTCCTGGAAAAGAGTGACCTCGGACTTGCGGAGGATGATTTGAATAAGATCCAAAAAGAGCAGATACCTGATCATGCCAGAATAAAATACATTACTGTTTGGTTTGACTAGTTTTATAAAAGCAGGCTTAATGATTTTTGGTAAAAAAGAAGTAGATTCGTGTCTCAATCATGTTGCGGCGCCACAGGTTCTTAATTACATGAATAAACGGGTCTTTTTTTGATTTTTAATTGTTTTAATAAACCTAAGGCAGATGTTGTCAAATGCTTCCAAATATGCGATACGGGCTGTAATCTTTCTGGCCGAGAGCAGTAACAAATCCAATAAGTATGGGTCCGTTGAAATTGCTGAAGCCCTGCAGATTCCAAACAGTTTTATAGCCAAATTGTTGCAGCAACTGGCTAAAGAAGGGGTGATCTCATCCACTAAAGGACCCAATGGCGGTTTTTTTCTTACGGAAGAAAATCTGGAAAGGAAAGTTTGCGACATACTGGAGGTTATCGAAAATAAAAAGGTTTTTGACAGTTGTTTTTTGGGACTTCCATACTGCAGCGAAGAGAATCCTTGTCCGATGCACGATATTTTTTCAACCTTCAAAACTCAGATTCTGGAAAGATTTGAACGTCAGACAATCGCCGAACTCACCAAAGACATCAGGGCAAAAGGAACTTTTATCTCGAGAAAATAAGTTCTCTTCTTTTCTGAAGAATACACTTCATAATTTTGTAATACAAGGCTGTTATTATTATCGGAAGAAGAAAGGTTTATTTGATGTGTAAACTTTTAATAAGGCACACGCCTTTTTGGAAAATTTTCATATTATTTTTTATTTCAATTTTTAATGCGATTTTGCTATAATTGAAATAAATTAAATTTGACTGTCAAGCCATATCACTAACTGAGATTTAATAAGGCCGGATGATTGAAAAAAAAATGACCAACAACAAATTGTTCTTAATACCGCTGGTATTTTTTGCTTCTTCTGCAGGTTTGGGCCTGCTCATACGATTTAGTCAGGTTTATGGCCCGGTCTTTACCGGTTTTCAAAATTTACTCCAGGCACATTCTCATGTTACTTTTTTAGGTTGGGGTTTTTTGGCAGTCTTGCTCCTCATTCATGATTATTTTGAAATTCCCTTTGATAAAAAATACAAATGGTTTTGGAGTATTTTAGTTTTAACCGTGATGGGTCTGCTCATTTTTTTCCCAATTTATGGGTACACCCTGATACCCATTTCCTTTTTGGTATTATTCCTTCTGGTGAGTTATTTCTATCTGGGCAGGTTGTTAAATTGTATCCAGGGAGCGCAAGGTTTTGAATACAGCCTGCTGAGGTTTGGTATATATTACTATTTTTTATCCAGCCTGGCGGTATGGTTTGTTCCTGTGGTCTTGCTAAAATTTGGCAAGAACATACTTTATTACGACCTGGTTTACTTTTACCTGCATTTTTTGTACAACGGATTTTTTGTATTTGTTTTGTTCAGCCTTTTTATCAAATCACTATTGCTGGACCGGACGGATTTTGAATATCAGTATATAAAAAAAGGCCTCTTTCTAATCAATCTGGCGGTCATACCCACTTTTTTTCTGTCGGTTTACTGGCATACCTCAAATTCTATTGTGGTAGCAGTAGGGTCGGCAGGGGCAGTATTCCAAATGCTGGCCTTACTATTTTTGTCAAAAGGCCTTGTCAGGGGCAAAGCAGCCATATTCAGACCACAATTAATTTACCTGATCGCAGCCATCTTCAGCATAAAGATTGTCTTACAGTTTTTGAGTGCCCATCCGACTCTGGCTCAAAAGGCAATCGGTTTAAAACCCTTTTTTGTTGTGGGCTATCTTCATTTATTTACCATTGGTTTTTTGAGTCTGATTATTTTCTGGCTGATGAAGTTGAACACTTCGATTGCAAACAAGTCCGGCTTGGTATTGCTGATTTTGGGATTTGTAGTCACTGAAGTATTGTTGTTTTACCAGGGATCCGCCATCTGGTTTAACCTGCCACCCGTGGAATATTTTTACAAACTGCTTTTATGGGGCAGTTTTTCCATGTTTTTAGGAATAATGCTGATTCTGCTTGGCAGGAGCATTAAGAGATAATTGGTCGTTCAGGATATAATTGGGTCTGCTCTTTTGATCAGCCGAGCATTTTTTTACCTTCCGGTGTGATCAGACCCGAATGCCAGCGCGGTTCAAAAACCAGATTTACATCAACCTCAAAATCTTTATATTTATTCTTTATACTTTGCCTGACATCCTGGATGATTGAATCTCCCATAGGGCAGGAGGGTGTTGACAAAGTCATGGTAATTAAAACGGTTTGTTCACCATCGTATTTCAGGTCATAAACCAATCCAAGGTTGACAATATCTATCTCAATTTCAGGATCCATAACCGCTGTCAAAATATTTTCTATTATGTCTAATTCAATTTGAGCAATTTCATTGGAACTTTTAGTTGTTTCCATAGTATTTTTGTGTGTTTGAGGTTGCTATTGCAGTTCTTTCAGTTGAACTTTATGAAAGACTATTTTCAAGATGTTGTATAAATTTATAAAAGCCGTTACTATGAGCATCAGAATGCCGGCTTTGAGCAATGGTAACTGTTCAAAGAAAATACCATTCATCATCAGTATATAGGCGGGGAGAAACAAGTACATTTGAATTTTTGCGAGCTGTTCAGAATAGAGTTCACGTGGTAATGGCGTTTTGTACTTACCGACATATTTTTGATATCGCTCCAGCCAGATAATAAAAGGTAAGGTTTTATAGATTTGTCCGAGAATTAAAGTACTGATAACACCCAGAATTACACTCAGGCCATAGTTCATTGAAACTCTGATAACTTCCTGGCTATCCGCTTTAAATCCGATGAGGTATAATGATATAATAACAGGAATCAGGAGGAAGACTACCGCCATGACTGAAAGTTTCAATCCGGTATCCAGCTTTTTTCGGAGACGTGTCTTGAATACCTTATAAACAAAGGATAAATAAAAAGCGATCCCAAGAATGATAAGGGCAGAGCAAAAATAAATACCATAAATTGAATTAAAAAATAACCAGTCAACAGACAGTCCAATCAGCCCAAGATTTATCAGGTAATAACTTATATTGAGCTTTTTGGTTTGGGTTTCATGCGAGATCATAAACATCGGAATCAGCACGGAAGAAGCACCGATAATCAGTAATAAAAACCAACCTATCATCCCCAAATGTGCATGCACTTTTAAATAATGCAGGT
>JBFYPZ010000106.1:0-7397 GCA_041303035.1 Flavobacteriaceae bacterium | reverse complement strand
GATACGGGGTTACGCGCGACAAGGTTCTCGCAATGAAAACAGTCCTCTCTGATGGTTCAACCGCCTTGTTCAACGATCTCGGCAGAGAGCGGTTTCTAGAAAAAACCCGTGGCAATACGCTGGAAAATGAGATCTACAGGCTTTTCTTTGACAAGCTTTCTCGTAAGGATATTCAGGATGAAATAACAAAGGAATTTCCAAAGAAAACCATACACCGAAGAAACAATGGCTATGCCGTTGATGCCCTGCTGGAATCGGAAATATTCGGCGGAACGGACAAAATTGTAAATCTGAGCAAAGTGCTCTGCGGCAGCGAGGGTACACTGGCCTTTACTACAGAGATCACCCTGGCACTTGATAAATTGCCTCCAGCACATAAGATCATGGTAGCAGCCCATTATGAATCGATACACAATTGCATGCTGGCCGTGGTGATTGCCATGAAACACAAATTGTATTATTGCGAGCTCATGGACAAGACCATCCTGGATTGCACCAAAAACAACCGGGAACAGAGAAAAAACCGCTTTTTTGTCGAAGGAGATCCGAAAGGGATACTCATGCTGGAAGTAGCATCAGATGACATGACTGAAACAGAAAAACTGGCAGACGCCCTCATCAAAGACCTCGAAGAAAGCAAACTCGGTTATGCCTATCCAAAATTAAGAGGGGCTGATATAGACAAAGCCAATACCCTGAGAAAAGCCGGCCTGGGCTTGCTGGGAAATATCGTGGGAGATGATAAATCCGCACCCTGTATAGAAGATACTGCCGTAGAATACGCCGATCTGCCTGAATACATCGATGAATTCAGTAAAATGATGGAAAACTACGGCCAAAATCCCATCTATTATGCCCATGCCGGTGCCGGAGAACTGCATTTACGGCCTATTGTGAACCTGAAAAAGAAAGAAGGTGTAATTCAGTTTAAATCCATTACCTCGGATGTGGCTAAACTGGTAAAAAAATACCAGGGCTCCATGAGCGGGGAACACGGCGATGGCATTGTGCGGTCCTCCTTTCTGCCGGAAATGATTGGAGAAAAAAATTACGCCCTTTTAAAGGATATCAAATATACTTTTGACCCAAAGAATATCTTTAACAGAGGTAAGATCATTGAACCCTGGCCAATTGATGAGTCGCTTCGGTATGAAGCAGACCGGGAAGAACCTGCAGTAGAGACCCTCATGGATTTTTCTGATTCTCTGGGTATATTGCGTGTGGCTGAAAAGTGCAATGGCTCCGGCGATTGCAGAAAACCGGTTTCGGCTGGCGGAACCATGTGTCCGAGTTACCGTGCCACAAAAGACGAGAAAGATACTACCCGGGCAAGGGCAAATATGCTGAGAGAGATCCTCACCCATTCCGAAAAGGCAAATAAATTTGACAGCGAAGAACTCAAAAAGATCTTCGACCTCTGCCTGAGCTGCAAGGCCTGTTCTTCTGAATGCCCTAGCAATGTGGATATCGCATCGCTTAAAGCAGAATTTTTGTATCAGTATTACCAAAGCAATCCCGTCGATTTCAGGACCCAAATGTTTGCCGACAATGTAAAATGGAACAAATTGGGAAGCATAGTCCCAACACTTACAAACCTCATTCTGAATACGGCCGCTACTAAAAAAATAATGGGCATACACCCCAAAAGGAGTATTCCCGCACTGCAACCCGTAACCCTTGAAAAATGGTGTGACAAAAACAAGGCACGTCTCGCTTCAAAAAAACACGAAAAGGGAAAACTGTACCTTTTTTTGGATGAGTACACCAATTTTTATGATGTTCCTACAGGAATAGACACCATCGAATTGCTTTCAGATCTGGGTTACGAAGTGCTGATAACACCTCATGAAGAAAGCGGCAGGAGCTTTATTTCAAAAGGATTGCTGGATAAGGCCAAAGAAAAAATAGATAAGAACATAGCGCATTTTGGTGAATTGATCACCTCGGAAACACCTCTGGTGGGAATAGAACCCAGTGCCATTCTGGGCTTCAGGGATGAATATCCCCGGTTGGCAGATGATAAGGACAGGGCCAGGCAGATCGCTCCTTTTACCTTTACGCTGGAAGAGTTCTTTCATGAAGAAATAAAAAAAGGAAAGATCAACTCTTCGGATTTTAGTGATAAAAAGAAGACCATCAAAATACACGGACACTGTCATCAAAAATCTCTTTCTACCATGGAAGGCTCATTTGCCATGCTCAACCTGCCAAAAAATTACGCTGTTACTATAATCAACTCCGGTTGTTGCGGTATGGCAGGATCCTTTGGCTATGAAAAGGAACATTACGAAGTGAGTATGCAGGTTGGAGAAGACACCCTATTTCCAAAAGTGCGAAATACGGGTAAGGATGTGAGCATTGCGGCGGCAGGTACCAGTTGCAGGCATCAGATCTTCGATGGAACAGGAAGAAAGGCACTCCACCCGGCAACAATTTTAAGAGAGGCATTGAAATAAAGCTTTTATTATTTCGTTAAATATTTTAGATTTACAGTCGAAAATAGCTTATCATTTTAAAAAAATTGCTAATTAGTTGAATGCCAGTCGGTATTCAATATTTTATTATTTTTAAACCCTCTGTAAAAAAGGGATGTTTTGCTGTATAAAATACGAACGATTAACAATAAAAAAATGAAACGCACTCAAAAGCTACTTTTTCTTCTTCTATTATTCATCGCTACCCAAACATTTGCTCAGGAAAAGGCGGAACCGGCGGTAGTAAAACCGGTTAGCAAAAATTCCATCAGCGGTCAGTTCGACGAGCTCTTCCGCAAATCAGGTAGTTACCAGGAATACAAAGTAATTAATAAGGACAAATACAACGAACTTAAATTGGTTGTTCTTGATACCATTCAAAACCTAAACAAAAAAATGGGCGGGACCAGTGTGGTCATCAACAGGCAGAAGGCAGAAATTGATTCTTTGAAAGTTAATCTGAAAAAGACCAATGACAGTTTGATAGAAGTCACAAAAAATATTGATGACATTGACGGTTTTGGAGTTCCCATGAAAAAATCTAATTACAATGTTTTGGTATATTCCCTGCTGGGCAGTTTGCTTGCACTTTCCCTGTTTTTTATGCTGCGGTACAGGCAGAGCAATAAACTGACGGAACAGGCACAAAAAGTTTTAAAAGATACCGAAGAAGAATACGACAACTACAAAAGGGTAGCCATTGAAAGGGAACAAAAAGTGAGAAGGGAACTTCAGGACGAAATAAACAAACAGAAGAATAGTAAAAAACCAACAAAATAAAGATTTCGGACTATCGATAAAACCTGTTTAACGACAGGTTTTATTTTTTAAAAACATCCCTGTGTTGCTCCAGATAGCTCAGTGCATTGGGACCTTCGTTAAAAAGCAGGTCGAGGATGCTCAGGTTGGGAATAAAACCGAATTTCTCTGTAAACACCTGCTGGTAGGGTTCCAGTTGAAAGGATGGTTTTAACTTGGCATTGGCCAGGTGCCTGTGATCCTCCTGAACGGTTGTAAGGTACTCCGTGGTTTGGCCGGTTTTCTTCTCCAGCTGAAGGGCCTCCATTACAAGCTCGTGTACCCGGAGGTTGAGGTCCAGTAAATACGTATAAGACTTGCTCAGCACAGACAGCACGTCCTCTTCGTAATATTCAAAATATGGAGAAGATCGGTAAGCCGAAGACAGCGATTTTTTGTGCATTTTTTGCCAGCCAAAACTTGTATCGATTTTAACCTCACGGGTCTTCTGCCTTCTGCCTGAATTTTCATGAACAATTGGAATACCCAGCAAAAGTTTGCCATTGGCCCCATAAATATAACAGCGGTTGCGGTAGGTTTGCTTTTGAAAATTGTCTTCCGTCTCAAAAATGAGTTCACCGGCTGCTGCAATAGCTATATATTGTATTACCGGTGAAAAATATGTTGGCTGAAAAACCATTTCGAGGATTAACTTTGCTTGCCTTTTCTTTTAAATACGGTATATCCGTACCACAAAGCCAATGCACCCAGAAACCAATAGAAATAAGAAACAGGTTTCCCGCTGCCGTGTACCGTGGTAAACAATCTCTCCCAACGAACCTTGTCAAGACCTTTACCCTGACTGTTCCAGCTGAACCAGATAAAAACAGGTTTTCCTACCACATGGTCAAAAGGCACATAACCCCAGTATCGCGAATCCTCACTGTTATGTCGGTTGTCACCCATCATCCAGTAATAATCCTGTTTGAAGGTATAGGAAGATGCCGGAGCACCGTTGATCATGACCTGATCGCCCACCAGCTCGATCTCATTTTTCTCATATTCCCTGATGATCTGTTTATAAAAACCGATGCTATTTTTATCCAGTTGAACGGTCTTGCCCTTTCCGGGGATGTATACCGGGCCAAAATTATCTTTATTCCATGCCAATTTGGGATCATTTGGAAAAACATCCTCTCCTTCACCTTTTGGAGCCAACCGTTTGTTCATCGTCTTCACAACGGGATTCTTTGAAAGCAGCCTGGCATCTTCTTCGGCCAGATTCAGTACATAATTGCCATCAGGGAGTCTGCCACCTTCCCGAACGTGGTATTTGTTCTGAAGTGTATTGACATTGATCGTATTTCCGCCAGTATTGACATCATAGAAATACTGAGGCCTCGCCCTGTCCGGCATTACAGAAAGCGCTCCGTTGATATAGATATCGCCGTCAATTATTTTAAGCGAATCTCCCGGCACAGCTACGCATCTCTTTACGTAATTCGATTTTTTATCGACCGGTTTTCTGATCTTCCTGTTTGTTTTTTGAAAGAAATATTCCACAGTATCAACGGGCCAGCTGAATACGACGATATCATTTCTTTTGATCTTTTGGAAGCCCGGTATGCGCAAATACGGTAACTGTGGTTTATTTAAATACGACTTGACCTTTATTAAGGGCAGCGTATCATGGACCATAGGAGCCGCCACTGTGGTCATGGGCACTCTGGCCCCGTAATGAAATTTGCTCACAAAAAGGAAATCACCGATCAGTAAGGATTTTTCGAGTGAGGAAGTTGGAATTGTATAAGGCTGCATAATATAAGTATGCACTATGGTCGCTGCCACTATGGCAAACACGATGGAACTTAACCATTCTCCTCCTGAGGTAGCCGGTTTCAGACTTCTGTCTCTTTCGTATTTTACCTCGGTAAAATAATTGATATAATAAATATAAAATCCAAGGGTTGCGATCACCAGAACCGTGTCGAGCGTGCTTTTTTTACCAAAACTTCTGATGGTCTCTACCCAAATCACTGCAAACATCAGCAAATTGATAATCGGAAGAAAAAGGAGGATGACCCACCATTTCGGTCTTCCTATGATCTGCATTAAAACAACAGCATTATAAACGGGTATTGCGGCTTCCCATGCCTTTCTTCCGGCTTTCACATACAGTTTCCAGGTTCCCAGAAAATGAATTACCTGTAGAAGCAGAAAAAAAATAAACCACTGTGTAAAGGTCATAATTATATATTTTAATTATTGATTAATTCGTTTAACCGTTAGTTGTTGTTTGTTACAATTTGTTACAAAAAACAAGGATAAAGGACAAAGGACAAAGGACAAAGGATAAAAGGCAAAGGTTCAAGGCAAAAGTAAAAAGTAAAAAGTTTCGAGGTTAAATGTTAAAAAACCTCTCAATACTCAGTACTCAATACTAATTTTTCCTGTCTCTTGTCTCCTGATTCCTGTCTCCTGTTTCCGTATTTCTCTCAATACTCAATACTCAATACTAATTTTTCCTGTCTCCTGTCTCCCAATTTCTCTCAATACTCAAATCTCACATCTCAAATCTCACATCTCTATACTAAGCACATCCTTGATATTGTAAACCCCGGTTTTACCTTTGATCCATTCCGCTGCCAGAACAGCTCCCAGAGCAAAACCTTCCCTGCTATAGGCTTTGTGCTGAATCATAATCATATCCTGATTTGATTTATACGATACGGTATGTGTACCCGGCACATCTCCTTCCCTTTTTACATCTATATAGATCTCCTCTTCAACAGGCACTTCAATATTCCACCCGGTTTTGTTTGAATGGTTAATGATCTGTTCGGCAAGACTAATTGCGGTTCCACTGGGTTTGTCGAGTTTATGTATGTGATGTACCTCTTCCAGAGACACATCATAGCCTTCGATGCCATTCATCAGTTTTGCCAGGTATTCATTCAGTTTGAAGAACAGATTAACCCCGATACTAAAATTTGAGCCGTATAAAAAGCTGCCATTTTCCTTCTTGCAATAGGCCACCAGTTCATCAAATTTGCTCAGCCAGCCCGTGGTGCCGCTCACAACCGGTATCTTGTTATCGATACAGTGCTTTATATTTTTAAAAGCCGCCACCGGTGTGCTGAAGTCTATCGCCACATCAGCCTGGGTGATATCATAAGGGCCTGAATCTATATCGACCTTCAGAATGATCTGATGTCCTCTCTTCAGGGCGATCTTTTCGATTTCCCTGCCCATTTTACCGTAACCTAACAAAGCTATTTTCATATTTAAAAATTTATTTGATGTCAGTAATTCAAATCATATTTCAGGTAAACACCTGCCACGGTGGCACCCATAGCGGAATCATAATAAAATGATGGCCTCAGGGATAATTGCTTATTGAAGGCCTTGTCATCCAGATGTGCATCAACATTGGCCTCGATTATATTCAAGGCATACAAACCCAGGGTGATAAACATGGAAAGGTCCCGGTTTTTTTTATATTGATTTTGAGCCCTTACCAAGCCATCAGTACTAATAAACGGGTTTCCATCTTCTCCGTCAAATTCATCCTCCTGGCCCGCCAGTCGCTGTTTATATGCGGTCTCGTAACGATCGAGTTCATCCGCATTCCATTTCACAAAATAAAGTCCTGTTCCTATGGCACCATAAACGATGGGAATTTTCCAATACTTGCCGTTATAGGCCTGCCCCAGTCCGGGCAGTATGGCAGAATAAAAAGCTGCCCTTGAAGGAGATAATACATCGATCTTCTCGGCATTCTGTAAAGAATCTCCTTCCATTCTGACATCCTCTTCCAGCACCTGGCTGTAAAGAGATCCTGTCAGCAAGAGCAAAATCAACAAGGCGATATTTGCCTTAACCAACATTTAACCCAGCAGTTTTTTGATGCGTAAAAAATCTTCTTCAGAATGAAAGGGAATGGTAATTTTGCCCTTGTTGCTGCCGGTCATTTTAATTTCAACTTTCTGTCCGAAAAAATCATTGATAAATTTTTGTGAACTGCTGATCACCTCTGGCAGTAACTTTTCTTCCGGACTCTTTTTACTATTATCCTTACCTTCTTTAGCCCTGCGAACCAGCTCCTCAGTTTGTCTTACAGACAGGTTTTGCTGAATGATATTCTTATAGATTTCAAGCTGTTTGTCGTGATCAAAGATATTGATC
>JBFYPZ010000105.1:0-7633 GCA_041303035.1 Flavobacteriaceae bacterium | reverse complement strand
TGAGTTCAAGCAGTTTTTTCGCGGTGGGGGTGATGGTCGCATCCGGATACATGGCGATCAGGTACTTGAGCCGGTGGGCGGCCTCCTGCTCCCGGTCCGTCCGCACATAGAAGACCGCGACAAAATATTCGTGGTTGACCAGAAATTCCCATTTTGCTACAATAGAAGTATTGTAAAAATGCGGACTTAAAGTAAGCCATGCCTCGCCAAGCACATGACGCTTAATCTGACTTTTCCTGGGCAGTCAATTGAAGCAGGCTAAAAGCAAAGAACAGCAAAAAAAACTTTAATTTCATGGATCGTAATTTATTGATTTTTATAAGTTTACAGGGTTTTAATGCTTATGCTCCATCGCATTGCGGACATACGCGTTTAATTAATTATTACTTAATGTTCAAATGAGAAAACATGTAATATAAATCTTTCTGAATCGCAAAAAAATAAGGTATTCATCAGCCGGGAATTAAGATCTGGAAGTAATTTTCAAACCAGTGTATTTCCCCGTTGTTTCAGTTACCATATATTTATGAGCAGCCGCAAATATATGTTTTCCGAAAAACATTTTTGTTAATTATATAATAAAAAAACTGCTCTGTTTAAAACGGAGCAGCTTTTGATATGTATAACAACTACTTAACGAGCTCTTTCAGTTCAGAAAAAACCGGACTGCCGGTATCAATTTTTTCAATATCCTTCACCAGCGTTGACAGATCTTCGGGCTTCATGTGATCCCCCAAAACCCTCGCTACCAAAAGGCCGGTCTCGTCATTGGAAGCAAAAACGACCAGTTCATCAATAAAATCTTCTCCACCAATATACGTCAGCTGTATATTCATGTTCTCTTTTTTCATGCGCATAAGCTCAGAGAACTTTTTTCCTTTAAGGATCTTTTTGATCTGATCCTTTTCCATCAAAAATTCTTTCTGATCTTCCTTCTTTATTTTGTACAAAACCAAGTTGACTTTTTTTATGGAAGCCATGGCTTTTTTGCTCTCTTCACTTGCATTTGCTTTCAAACTGAGTATGCTGGACGGGATATCGAGTGATATAAAATTGTCGCTGGCCTGTTTCTCTACAAAGTATTCCTGGAGCGTTTGTTCCTGATTGCAACCGATAAGTGTTAGGATCAGAAAAATTGCAAAACTGAACTGTATTAACTTTTTCATGATCTTATTGTTTACCTGCTTTTTCGAGATGTTTTCCGCCCGGAAGGTCCATTTCTTTTGTGAGTTTAGATACCTGCTTCAGATCGATATTTCCGGTCAGACAAATGATCACGGTCTCTGAAATACTTTCATCCGAACTTTTTACGAACATGAACAACTCATTTACATAATTATCGGTTTTGCCATCCCTTACGTAGATATTGACCCGGTCATTTCCGTCCTTAACCCGCATCAATTCTTCCAATTTTGATGTTTTAAGGTATTTTTCAACTTCTATGGCCATCTGATTGGCCACAGCAGGATTTTCAGTTGCAAAAACCTTCAGCGTTTCGATATTCTTGATCAGGTCAAGGTATTCCTGATCTGATTCAGTTCCTATTTTTCCCATTAATGAAAATGCCTTCTGATTTACAATTACAGAAGTTACTCCTTCCATATCTTCGTACTTGTCGAATTGTGTTTGCCCAAATCCTAAGCTTGTCATGAAGATGAGGGCCAGTGTGTAAAATAATTTATTTGTTTTCATTTTGTTTGTTTTTTTATTTTTATCAATCATTTTTAAAAACGGTCTGTTGGGCTTTATCATAATATTCCAATTGAGCAACTGCCCTGTTGCCTTTGTTTAAATTCTGTGAGATCATCCTGAGTGCTTTCTGCGTTTCCAAAAAAGCTCTTTGCGCTTCCTTTTGTTGGTGAACCTCATATTGCTGATAAGAAAAAATACTCAGCATGAACAGGATTGCAGCTGCAGCAGCTATCCATCTCAGATGAAATTTTTTCTCCGGAAGTTTGATCTCCGGTTTATGAACTTCTTCCTTATCCTTTTCAAAAGCACGGAAGAAGCCTTTGTATTGGATCAAATGTTCGGGCACAGCTTCTTTGGTAAAGAAATCCTTAAGAATCCTTTCCTCTTCCAGGCTGGTATTTGCCTCAAAGTATTTTTCCAGTAACCTTTCAATTTTAAGCAATTCCATATTGTTGTTTTTTAATAAATTTTTCTCTTAAAGTTTTTCTTGCCCTTGACAGGGTCACCCTGATGGCTGTCTGTTCCATTTCAAGGATCTCACCTATTTCGTCAAAGTCGTAATTTTCTACATCGCGCAACTGTATGATCAGTCTTTGTTTTTCGGGCAATTCATCAATGAGCTGCAACATGAGTCCGGCCTCATCCTTTGCTTCTATGTTTTTTTGCAAAGATTCCGGATTAGCATAATTGCTGTGCACCAGCGTCAAATTGGAAGCTCTTTTTGATTTTAACTGGTCCAGACAGTAATTTTTTGTCATCGTCATGGCAAATGCTTCCATATTCTTATAACCTTCCAGGCTCTCTTTGTTTTTCCAGAGTTTCAAATAAAGTTCCTGCGTAGCATCCTCTGCTTCATCCCTCGACACCAGCAACCGCTTGGCCAGACGGTATACTTTGTCTTTGAAAGGCAAAACTTTATCTAAAAAATCTTTTTGTGTCATTGATATGAAATTCCTTGTAAATCAAATACAACATTACGACGACTAACTTATATATTTGTTACATGGCATAATTTATGCTAATAATTATTTTAATTTGCAAAAATAAAAAAAACAAAGTGCATGAGTAATTTTATGAGAGCCCGGTTCCTGATCATATTTTTAATTCTAAACCTGTTTGCTGTTTCTTGCAGCGATGACGACGATGAGATTGAGGAACCCATACCTGAACAAAATACTGAAATCCAGGATTATATATGGCAAGGTATGAATTTATGGTATTTTTGGCAGGCCGATGTTCCCAATTTGGGAGATAACAAGTTCACTACCACCGAGGCTTATGAAAATTTTCTGAAAACCGAAGAGGATCCGGAAGATTTTTTTGAAAATCTGATCTTCGACAAGACCAACACTGATAAATGGAGCTGGATCGTGGATGATTATATAGAACTGGAAAATTCATTTCAGGGTATTTCAAAAAGCAATGGAGTTGAATATGGCCTTGTCCTGTTGCCAAACAACGATATTTACGGCTGGGTCCGATATATACTGCCAAATTCTGATGCCAGTAACAAACCGATCAAAAGAGGGGATCTTTTTACGAAAGTAAACGGAACGCAGCTCACTTTGGATAATTACCGGACCTTGTTGTTTGGGGCAAATGATACTTATACCCTGAGTTTGGCCAAAATAGAAAATAATACCATTGTTCCCACGAATGTGGATGTTGCTTTAACTCAGGTAGCATATACCGAGAATCCGGTGTTTATTAAGAATGTGTTTGCGGTTGCTGGAAAAAAGATTGGCTATCTGATGTATAACGGTTTTACTTCCAGTTTTGATAACCAGTTAAATGACGCTTTTCTTTTATTTAAAAATGAAGGTATAACAGATCTGGTACTGGATGTTCGTTATAACCCCGGAGGGTCTGTCAGAACAGCTGTCTCTCTTGCAGGAATGATCACCGGTCAGTTCAAGAATCAACTCTTCACCAAAGAAAGATGGAACAACAAAATACAGGCGGAATTTGAAAAAAATTACCCTGATTTCCTCGTAAACAATTTTACGGACAAACTAGGCAATGGCAATTTGATCAACAGTTTAAATCTGAATAAGCTGCATGTTATTACTTCCCGTAGCTCGGCATCGGCAAGTGAACTGGTCATCAGCGGGCTTCAGCCATATATTGCTGTTAAATTGGTTGGAGACAAAACTGTAGGTAAGTATGTAGCCTCAATAACCCTTTATGATTCGGAAGATTTTGGCCGCCAGGGAGCTAATCCAAACCACAAATACGCCATGCAACCCATTGTACTGGAAGAGATCAATAAGGTTGGAGGTAGCAGCAAAGGGGGCTTAATCCCTGATATTACGCTCAGAGAAGATCATGCTAACCTGGGTGTACTCGGTGATGTGTCTGAACCCTTGCTCAATGCGGCGATCAGTGATATCACCGGTTTGCCCAGAAAAGTACAGCGTGCTGATAAGATGGTTTATGAATACCTGACCGACTCGAAAATGATGACCCCGACCGGTGACAATATGTATATTGAGAAGAAAGATTTAGGCAGGATCCTGTCAGAAAAAAAGTTTTTTGTTCCGGTTAAATAATGCGAATTGATAAGTTTTTATGGTGCATCCGATTTTACAAGACCAGAAGTCTCGCGACGGAGGCATGTAAAAAGAATCACGTTAAAATAGACCAGGTCCCCCTGAAGCCGGCAAAGGAAGTATTTGGCGGAGAACGCATTACCATCAGAGAAAACCAGATCAACCACCTGATAGAAGTCCTGGATATCCCCCAAAACAGGGTGGGAGCCAAATTATTGGAGCTTTACAGAAGAGATCTGACTCCTAAAACTGAATTTGAAAATCAGGAGGCCCTGAAATATGCTCAGGATTACTACCGCAAAAAAGGTACCGGGCGGCCTACCAAAAAAGACAGAAGGGATCTCGAAGATTTTAAAGATGAAGACTGAGTCAGGAAGTAAATCCTTTTGGGTCGACCGTTATGCCAAAGGTGAAACGGGCTGGGATATAGGCAGCGTATCTGCACCGCTGAAGGCCTATATCGACCAGATCACCAACAAAGAGCTGGTCATACTCGTCCCCGGGGCGGGTAATGCACATGAAGCTGAATATTTGTGGCAAAGCGGATTCAAAAATTTGGTTGTGATCGATATTGCAGAGGCGCCTTTATCACTTTTTTCTGAACGCGTACCCGATTTCCCAAAGCAGAACCTGATCTGTACCGACTTTTTTGAACACCGGGGCAAATATGACCTGATCATCGAACAGACTTTTTTTTGTGCCATTTCTCCGAATGACAGAATAAAATATGCTCAGAAGTGTCATGAACTCCTGAAAAATAAAGGCAAACTGGTCGGACTTTTATTTGATTTTCCGCTTACAGAAGCCGGACCTCCTTATGGTGGAGATTTTAATTCCTACAAAACTATTTTTGCCGGTTATTTTAATTTTCGAAGCTTCTCTCCCTGTTATAATTCGATCAAACCGAGGCTGGGTAGAGAACTTTTTTTTATCTTTGAAAAGAAAATTATACATAAGATGTCGCGATCTGTAATCCTAACCAACGAAGAAATTACCAATAAGATCAGAAGAATTGCCTACCAGATCTATGAGACGAATATCAATGAGAAGGAAATTGTGCTGGCAGGTATTAGTGATAATGGCTTTATCCTCGCCAAAAAGATCAAGGAAGTTTTGGAAAAGGTTTCGCCTATCCGCGTTTTGTTATGCGATGTGAAAATTAATAAGGCCAATGTGCTCGACACGGTGACCACTTCTCTTAAACCTGAAGAGTACCGCGATAAATCACTGGTTCTGGTTGATGATGTATTGAATTCCGGTGCTGCCCTGATGTATGCAGTACGTCATTTTCTTGATGTTCCTCTTAAAAAATTCAAGACCGCTGTATTGGTGAACCGTAATCATAAAAAATATCCCGTAAAAGCAGATTTTAAGGGCATTTCCTTATCGACTTCCCTTCAGGAGCATATAACTGTGGAATTCGGCAAATCAGAAACGATCGCTTACCTGGATTAAGACGCGGATCTCTTCAACAATAATTTCTACGCTTTTGCCATCGATTGAAACGATGTGATGGGCTTGTTCATAAAAATTTCTTCTTTCAAAGAGGTGTTTCGCGATGAATTCCTCCAGGGCATCCTCAGGCAGACCTGCTATAAGTGGCCTGCTCTCTTTCTCTTTTTCAAGCCGTTCGGCCAGGGTTCTTATAGAGGCTTTCAGATAAAAAGAGCTGCTTCCATTTAAAATTTCCGGCATGTTGTTACCATAACAGGGTGTGCCTCCGCCAACGGCTATCACGAGATCCTCATTACTGAGCAGTAATTCCTGCAGATACACGGATTCTTTTTTCCTGAAATAGATCTCTCCCTTTTGACTGAACAATTCAGAAACAGACATTTTTTCATTGTTAGTAATATAATCATCCAGGTCAATGGCGGTACTATTCATTCTTTTGGCCAGTTCTTTTGCTATGGTAGATTTTCCTGAGCCCATATAACCCAACAAGACTATTTTCATTTTTTCCCTGTATTTTTATGGAGTAACTATCTAATAAATTGATTTTTAGCGGTCTGTTTCCGACTGCAAATATCTCTAAAATTAAATTAAAATAATCCTTGCCAAATAAATAAATGATAGTATATTTGCAACCGAAATTATAAAAAGACCTGGTAGCTCAGCCGGTAGAGCATTACACTTTTAATGTAGGGGTCCTGGGTTCGAATCCCAGCCAGGTCACGTTCTTTCAAAAAATATCCGCATCTGGCGGATTTTTTTTTCAAATGTTTAAAATGCACATGTGGCGAAATTGGTAGACGCGCCAGCTTGAGGGGCTGGTGTTCGTTTTAGAACGTGCTGGTTCGAGTCCAGTCATGTGCACATTTAATTTTTCTTTATCATTTCTTTTCACAAAATATTTAGAATCTTTTTGTCAATTTATTAGTATTATTGCGCCATGCAAAGAATAGCTCTGATTATTTTCTTCTTAGTTTCCTTTTCGAGTTTGGCCCAGGAAAGAAATACTTCATCAGATACCATTGGCAAGAGCTACATAAAATACCTCACAGGAAGGGTGATCAGCAATTCGGACAAAAAGCCCCTGCAAAGTGCCCATATTCTTAATTTAAATACGGTTGAAGGTACCATTACCGGCAGTGACGGCACATTCACGCTCGGTGCTGCGGTAAATGATACCATATTCATATCCTATATAGGATTCCAATCGGTTAAACTAAAAATCACCAATGATTTGCTAAAAGGAAATGAACTGGAAATATCGATTCATGAGAAGACGATCAATATGGATGAAGTCACCGTGAAATCGCATAAACTGATTGGTGTATTGGTTGTTGACGCCAAGAATGTTCCTGAAGACAGATATTCCCGCATACAGATCAACGGATTGCCTCAGGCCTATGAAATGGGTAATGCAAGATCAAATTACAGTTCAGGGCTCAATGCAATTTTCAACCCGGTGGATTTCTGGTACGACAAACTCGGAAGCAAACCCAAAGAGTTAAAAAGGCTTAAAAAATTAAAAGAAGGAGATCAGATAAGGAATATGATGGAACAGAAATTCAACCGTGAAGTCATTATGGATTACCTTGACATGAGCCGAAAGGAATTAAATGAACTTATGTCGGAATGCAACTATTCACAAAGTTTTATTGAAAGGGCCAGCGACCTGCAAATACTAGAGGCTTTTTTGGAATGTTATGAAAACCACAATGCCATTCAAAAAGGCCAGGTTAAACAGGAAAGAATACAGTTAAGGGACACATTAAAGTAAAAGAAAAAAAGCCGGCAAAACCGGCTTTTCTGTTTTAGGAAGTGATCATGCCTCCATCGACATTCAAGGTTTGACCGGTTATATATGAAGACAGTTCACTCGCGAGAAAAACACAGGCATTTGCCACATCTTCGGGCTGCCCTCCTCTTTTTAAAGGTATGGCGTT
>JBFYPZ010000104.1:0-7416 GCA_041303035.1 Flavobacteriaceae bacterium | reverse complement strand
GTAGGATAAAAGCCCTGTGAGCGCCAGTAGATCTCCCAGGCACCAATACCTGTGATTACCAACACAAGGGCGATGATCAGAGATTTTTTTAGTTTCATAGGTTTAAATTTTAATTAATAGTTTATTTGTTGTTACTCATATTTTTGATAGGGTCTTTAACCGGAATGACCACAAGCTTACGTTCTTCAAGGTTCAACCGGGCAGTTTCCAATTTATTCACCCTGGCCAGATGGCTGTCAAAATGGATGTATCGGATCAGGATGAGCGCGACGGTATAAAAAAGGACAGCACTGAGAATTACATATTCCCAGGGGAGATTTTCTTTTAATGGGCCCAGTAAAGCGGCCCCCACAGACAGCCCCACATTTGAAACGGCCATATACAGCGTGAACTGTGTTGCAGAGATCCTTTTCCAGCACAGCTGCATGGCGGTGGCAAAAATGGCAATGAGAATGAAGGTGTCGAGCACTAAATAAGCTATAAAAAAAACGATTGTAATCAGTTCATTTTGCCAGTAATTTTTCAGAAATACCATCAGGACAATGAGTCCGATCAGGCAAGGCAGATAAATGGTTAGCATCCGGATCTTACCAAAAAAATCGATGAGGGCGCCAGCGACGAACATACCAAGAAGGCCTGAGACTAGTTTGGTAGCAGCATATATATATGAAAAATGCCCGTCGGTCCAGCCCAGTTCCTGAACGGTAAACACGGGCATCAAGGTATCTATCAAACCCCTGCCCACAGAATAAAAAAAGGCTGCAATTCCCATCAGGATGCTGATTGGTAAAAAAATTACCTGGTACAAGCTCTTGAAGATCTGAGCCCAGCTGTGCAATTGAAGTTTAGCGGAAATTTCGGAAGCACTTCCTTCAAGCCAGGGCAGGATTTTTTCTCCCGGCCTTTCTCTTAAAAACAAGGGCACTACCATGAGGAACAGAATGGCAAAGGAGAAAAGAGAGATGGCGTAAAAATAACCATAAGTATTGTAGATATAGGTGCCGGCTGCCAAAGAGGCGGAAATTCCCAGTGTTTTGGAGCCCCACATCAGTCCGTTTGCCCTGGCCTGCTGATTTGTGGGCACTATATCGATGGCCATACCATCAACAGCAATATCCTGAAAAACACCGCTAAGGCTGACAAAAAACCCCAGGGCCATCAGCAGGTTCAGGTTGTTCATGGGATCAGGAATAAAGGCCATTGATAAAAAACTGGCCATCAGTCCGAGTTGCCCGAAAAGGATCCAGGGTCTCCTTCTGCCCATGGGCAGGTAAGTAAACCTGTCCATCAGGGGTGCTGCAAGAACCTTAAAGCTCCAGGGTATCATAATAACAGCTGCATAGGCCCCGATGGCGGCAGGGCTGATCCCGGCCATGGCCATCCAGGCAGGCAGGCCAAAAAACAGTATGCCTTCCGGTAAACCCTGTGCAAAGTACAGTGCTGAAAAAGACAGATACCTCAAAACGCTGCCCTCTGAAAGTGCCGGCAAGGGTGCCGATTTTACTTTTTTGATTTCTGTTGAATTGTTTTCTGTATCCATTTTCACCGGCTTAATTTTGTAAATGAAAATTGGTTTTTGATTTTTTCAAGGGGTATTCTGAAATCCTGTACCTTTTGATAGGTCAGAGAACGCCAGAGCCATTCAGCAGGTCCGTATTGAAAATATTTCAGCCAGATCGGACTGTATATCAATTGTAAGATCCATATTCCGGCCACGATATAGTACAATTGATATCGCTGCAAGGTTCCGAATAAGGAAAGCCCGTCTCCGTAAAAAATGATGGATGTGATCACACTTTGCATCAGGTAGTTGGTTAGTGCTAATTGCCCGACAGCAGCCAGAGATCGCTGCAGAAAACCGAGTATACCGGATTTAATGAACAGCATAAACAACCCGACATGGCCCAGTGTGGTGAACAAGCGGCCAATCTGATAGGTTTGACTTGCATTTGAGATGATGATGGGATCAAAATTACTGTCGAGCTGCATCTGTGTTTCGTAATAATTTATGCTCAGCCCTACCAGGTAACCAATCCCCATTAAGATGAGATAAAACTGATTCTTTCGCTCTCCATGAAAAATACGGAGTTTAAAGAAAGCAATGCCTAAAATCATAAAACTAAGAATATCCCATGGCCAAAGCCTGTAGGGTAGCCAGGTTTGCATAAATTGATTTCCCTTCACTTTTTCCATCAATACGGCCCAATAACCCTGGTGCATCAAATCTATTTTCTTCGATACCTCTTCAGGAGTTTTTTTTGCACTTAATTTCTCCCATTTTTCCAGACTGTCCTCCTGATCATCAGTCAAGGCAAGACCCTGGTCTTTGATTTTCTGTAATTCGATCCCTTCTTTTTTAGTTTTTAAATCATTCCGGTAATCACTTATATCCCATAGAACGCCAATGATAATTAACAGAAAGGCACCAAGGATCAGTTTTTTCACATCGGCGTTGCGAAAAGGAAACAGCATCAGCCCAAAAATGGCATAGGGATAAAGTATGTCACCATGCCAGAGCAGGATGTACACATTGAAGATGCCAAAAACCAGTAACCAGAGAGTTCGCCGGTAATAAATGTCGGCCGTTGCAATACCAGCACCACTTTTTTCAAGCCGGCTGGTCAGTAAAACAACTCCCGCACCGAACAGGAGGGTGAATAAGCCTCTCATGGTACCTTCGAAAAACATTTCGTTCATGATCCAGACCTGAAGATTCAAGCCGTCGGCACCTCCTGCTATACTTGGATCAGAATAGGCAAATGGGAGGCCCATGCCGTTGATATTCATCAGCAGTATGCCCAAAACAGCAATGCCTCTGATCACATCCAGGGAATTGATCCGCGCTTTTTTTTGAGTAGGCTGAAATTTTATTTGTTCGTCAGGATTCATTTTTAGTCGGAAATTTAATGGTGAAATATTAAGCCGGTTTTAACCGGGTCAATGCTGTTCAGAACCGTTAAAATTTCCGGCATCTACATCTTTTATAAATTTGATCAGGCCTTCAAAATAGGTTTTCTGATCGTCGTATTGTGATAAATGACTGCCGTTTGGACACAACAAAAATCTTCCATTCTGCACTTCTCCCGACATCCATTCCATGTGTTTGGGGTCCATGGTATCGTGAGCAGCACCGATTACCAGGGAAGGTACTTTTATTTTTTTTCAGCTGATTACACATACGAAAGCAAGGCTGACAACTGAAAGGGCTTTTTATACAACTTCCAGCGTCAGCATGGTTTTTGCTTATTTTTCTTTTACATCATCGTTGTATATTTCCCTGATGCATATATATTTGCCATCGCGTTTCTCAAAGATGGCTATATACTTGCCTGTTGAAGTAACTTTACCTGTGGCATCTTTTGTGACCGAGGTACCGATTTCAGTAACTATCTGATCATCGCCAAATACTTCGGTGGTTTCATAAGAGACAGTTGAACCTTCAGGTCTTTTTTTCATATTTTCTTCCAGATCCTTTTGTATGGCTGCTTTTCCTACCAGTGAGGGAGCATTGTTTGACATACTCACCGCATCATCGGCATACAGGGCCATCAGCGCATTCACATCCCGGGCATTGGTCGCTGCTGCCCATGCGGTTTCAACGGCCTGTATCTCAGCTTTTACGGCTGCCATATCCGGCATAACAATTACAGGTTCTGCCGGAACAGCCGGTTCAGTTACAGTTTTTTCAGTAGTGGTTGTATTGCATGAAACTGAGAGAAATAGAAATGTTAGACCCACCAGGATCAATTTTAAAAAGTTTTTGTTTTTCATGATTTTGATTGTTTTGGTTGTTGCCTACTCTTGTCGGTTTTCGGCTTTCCCGTTTTATTATTTAGCCGCTTCAGCGAGTTGCTTGGTGTCTACATATTGCTGAAAGGCAACGGCCTTCCCATTATTGAGTGTCCAGAGATGAGCTGCCTGTGCATCAATTTTTTTTCCGGTTTTTTTGAAGGCTCCATTATACCTTAAAGTTGCCAGCACCTGGTTATTGCTCATCTCGTGCAAATGGATGTCTACCAGCTTAAAGCCATCCCATTCGGCTCCAATACGCCCAAAAACACCCTTTACAACAGCATCCGGACCTTTATATGGATTGCCGTCTGCATAGGCATTTCCTTCCGCCTCATTCCATACTATATTTGTATCCATAGCGGCAACCACCGCAGGCACATCACCTTTGGCAAAGGACTGGTACATGCCATCTACAACGCCCACATTGGCTGGGTCTGACACCAGGCCCAGTTGTTGCATGAAGGCCATATTGTCCATAAAATCCTGTTCCTCAGCTATTTTCCCATCCTTCATCTTTACCAGGGTCGTGCCATCAATATTCACGGATTTACCAGTAGCAGGAATGCCAAAAAAATCGCCCGAATGGATTCCTTTGAAATTCCAGTGTTTTACAATTTTATCACCCTGACCAAAAACATCGACCATGGTAAACTCAATATTTGAAAACCCGGTAAGAAAATTTTGGTAATAGGCTTTGAAGTTTTCAAGTCCAACAATATTTTCAGGACTGGAATGCATGATGATTTCCGGCGAAAAATTGTCTGCATTGATCAGCTCTATCTGTCGCTTGTTTATAATACCATCCCAGGTATCGGTGTACATTTTTATGTTTTTATCTGTTTGCGCATTTTGATCAATACAGGAACTGAAACAAATCAAAAGCGCAAAAATTGAGGTCTTAACTATTTTATTCATCATTTGATTATTTATTATTTGAATTATTTACGCAAAAAGACCTCACAATGACATCCTGAAAAAACCTTGCCTGCGAGCTGTAAATTCAGGTGTATCGTGAGGTTTAGTTTTTTATTTTTTAGTGGCTTCTGTTTGCTCTGCCGGAGCCTCGGTTACTGCCAGCGGTGGTTCTGCCTGCAGTTTTTGTACGGCCAGCACCATGGGTGCATTGTCCCAGTACCCAAATTCCTTTACAATTTTTCCGTCAACGAACTGAGCGGTAAGGTGAACCGGAGTTTCGATCAGTTCGTTGCTGGCTTTCAGCCTGCCCTGCCATACTCCCCAGAAGTTTACCCAGGTTTCACCATTATCGGTAAGCACCATCTCAAATTCATTGTTCTCTTCAATAAAATTGTAAGAAGATAAACCGGTAAGACCTTCTTTCATTTCCACTATATTAGCGGAAACACTGACAGCATTTTTTTCAGTTGCATTGCTTCCTATTTTGGCATCTGCTGCGTAAACGGAGGCAAGCGCATCCCAATTCCCCAATTCATAATCTTTCATGGCTTTTTTGTAGAGATCGATTTCAGGAGAATTTTGCGTGTAACGCAGTTCTTTTTTCTGGCAGCCCATTATTCCTATGAGCATCAGCGCGATAAACAAAGCTTTCTTCATGGCATATAGTTTAAAATTAATTTTTTGAAAAAAACCCCACTGCCTCTGTCTGCTTTAAGAATTGCCTGCCTTAGCAAAAAGGAGGTGCGTGGGGTATGTATTAAAACGAGAATTCGTGTCTGCCGGAGGGATCTTTTAATTACTCCGGGAAATTCTATCTGAAATATGCTCTTATTTTTTTGGGGAATAGCTCAGGTCATCCCAAATCCAGCCGCTTTGCACATAACTATTTTGTGCAATGATCAAGTTTTGCGACATGATAAGTATCGCGGTAAAAAGAAAAGTATTTTTTAAATTTTTCACGGCCTTGTTTTATTGATTGCTCAGTTCATCATTTAATTTGTAGATGTAGGACCAGTTTTCGTCTACTGAAGCCATGAATCTGGCTCTTATTGCATCGGATTTTTCCTTGCCGTGTTTGGTTTCATACATTTTCCACACACCGTCTCTTTTTATATCGAGACCCGCATAATTAGCAAAGGGAGTAACAGAAAAATAATCTGCATCATCAGGACCTCCGCCAGCAACTGCATACCACTGATTACGGGTTTTACCCTCTACAGTTTTGACCATGCTGTTGGTTTCTTTTAACACTTCATTGAACTCTGTACCGTTTTTTACCGTATAGAAGCTAACCCATATTACTTTGGTAGCAGGATCGAATTCCCTGCTCACTTCAGGCATGGTGGTTGAGATCATTTTATTTGAGCTTTCCACATGGGGTGTAATTTTTTCCAATGAAATGTTTCGGCATTTTTTTCCTGCTTCATCGGCCTGGTCCATTTCTGCCCAGTTTTTTTGCATAGAGCCCGCAACAAAGGAAGTTCCCTGTCCGGTTTGCCTTTGCCAAAGATTCCATTTAGATGTGCCTTTATTGGCCATATAACACTCTTTCCAGAGTTTTACGCCTTCTTTAAAATGATCGGCATGGCCATTTTTGATCGTAAATTCAGTGGTAGTCAGTAATTGGGTTTCAGCAGCTTGTGCAAAAACCAGCAAGGGTAAAAATGCGATTAGGTAAATGATTTTTTTCATGATTATAATTTTTTAGGGTTTAACAGAGCCAAATGTATCTGTTCAAAACCGAAAAAATTTGCACTTTTCTTGCAAAAACATGGACTTTTCTTGCATGAGGACAGTTTTAAGAACTAAAAATCCCCGATATTAAAAAATTATCAGTGACTTTTCTTTTTATAGGAAGAGGGGCTGCATCCAAACTGTTGTTTAAATGCCCGTGAAAAATAGGTCTGGTCGTTAAATCCGGTGAGAAAACAGATCTCTGCAATATTGCCGGCATTTTGACTGATGAGTTCCGCAGCTTTTTGTAAGCGCATATTCCGAATAAGCTGACCCGGAGTATGGTCGATTAGTGCTTCCAGTTTTCTGTGCAGCTGCGAGGCACTCAAATTCATATTTTCGGCCAGTTGTTCCACACCAAAGGAGACATTTTTCATGTTTTCTTTGATACTGTTATGTGTATTTTCCAGAAATTGCTGATCTATGTCAGTCAGGACGGTATCTTTGGGATCAACTATAAAAGCATGGCTGTATTTTAGCCTGAGTTGCTCCCGCTGACTGATCAGGTTTGAAATGCGCAGTTCCAGTTCACTCACGCTGAACGGTTTGGTGAGGTAGGCGTCAATTCCTGCTTCGAGACCCTCCATTTTATCTTCCTGCGTAACTTTACCTGTTAGCATGATAATGGGAATATGGTTGGTCATTTCGTCCCTTCTCAGGATTTTTACCATGGTTATTCCATCCATTTCGGGCATCATCACATCGGTAATGATCAGATCAGGTACGAACTTTTGTGCGTATTCAATTCCCTCTTTTCCGTTTGAAGCAGTAAGCACCTTGTACTGAGCTTCCAGTTGTTCTGTGATGAATTTTCTGATATCCGCATTGTCCTCAATCAGTAAAACGATCTTTTGGCCCGGAAGTTCTGCTTTAGCGGCAATACTGTCCACTCCGGCGTCTTCCGGTATTTCATTCTTCGTCAATGCTGGAATCGGCTCCTGCGGTTTGTCAGTTTCAACAGGCCCGATCGGGATT
>JBFYPZ010000103.1:0-7473 GCA_041303035.1 Flavobacteriaceae bacterium | reverse complement strand
AAACGGTGACCAATGAAGTTGTAACCGCCGAAGAACTTGGTGGGGCAAGCACACATGCCACAAAATCTGGGGTTACACATGTAACCTCGGCAAACGACTTAGCCTGTTTGGAGGATATTAAAAAACTGATCAGTTATTTCCCCCAGAACAATCAGGAAACTGCGAAAAAGATCCCCTATGAACTCGGAGACGAAGTGCGGGAAGTACTGGAACATATAGTCCCTGACAGCACAAATAAACCTTATGACATGCATGCGGTTATTGAGGGTATTATTGATCAGGATTCGTTTTTTGAAATTCACAAAGACTTTGCCCAGAATATATTGGTTGGTTTTGCGAGGCTCGGGGGAAGAAGCATTGGCATAGTTGCCAACCAACCCATGTGTCTGGCCGGCTGCCTGGATGTGAACAGTTCAGTAAAAGGTGCCAGATTTACCCGTTTTTGCGATTGTTTTAATATTCCGCTGCTCGTACTGGTTGATGTTCCCGGATTTTTACCGGGCACAGACCAGGAATGGAACGGAATTATTACCAATGGATCAAAGCTGTTATATGCGCTCTGTGAAGCAACGGTTCCAAGAATAACGGTGATTACCAGAAAAGCGTATGGCGGCGCGTATGATGTTATGAACAGCAAACATATCGGGGCCGACCTGAATTACGCCTGGCCTACTGCAGAGATTGCAGTAATGGGAGCCAAGGGTGCTGCTGAGATTATCTTTAAAAAAGAGATCAAAGAGGCCGCAGATCCGGAAGCCAAATGGAAAGAAAAAGAAGCGGAATACGCCTATAAATTTGCCGATCCCTATAGGGCTGCCAGAAGGGGTTTTGTGGATGAGGTGATCTACCCGAAAAACACCAGAAGAAAACTGATCAAAGGCTTTCAAATGCTGGAAGGAAAAAAAGTCAGCACACCCAACCGGAAACACGGTAATATACCATTATAAAAAAAAGACCCGACAAAATCGGGTCTTTTGATATTTAGATAAGTTCAGCTGAGAGGCCCAGCTCCAGTAATTTGGAGCAGCGGGGTTTTAATTCCTTCAGTTCACCGGTTTTTACGGTACATTTTCCTTTGAAATGAACCAGATAGGTGCATTGTTCTGCCTGCTCGATTGTATGTTCACATACATCGATCAGGGAATCAATGACATAATCAAATGAATGAATGTCATCATTAAAAAGTACGATCTGATGCTCATTGGCTCTTAGCTCCAGAACCTCAACTTCCTCCTGTATTTTTTCTTTGCTGCTCATTTTCAGAACTTTTACGAATGAAATTCGCTGCTAATTTACAAATTTCAGAGAAATCCAATTATTTTTTTCCAAAACATCGCTTTCCTTCAAACCCAAACCGGTGGCTGCTTTTTTGATAAAAGGTATATCTTCCCTGTAAAAACCACTCAACAGCAAAACCCCTCCTTTGTTCAGACATTTGTAATAAACCGGCAGGTCATTTATCAGTACATTTCTGTTGATATTGGCTATGATCACATCGTAGTTCTTTTCAGCCAGCAAAGCGGCATCTCCTTTAAAGACCCGGATCTTTGTGCAGTTATTTCGTGTTGCATTTTCCAGGGCATTCTCATAACACCAGTCGTCTATATCGATGGCATCCACACTTTTCGCCCCCCTCAGTTCGGCCATGATCGCCAGTATACCCGTACCGGAACCCATGTCGAGAACAGTTTTATCTGTTAGATCCACATTCAGGAGCTGCTGGATCATCAGGTGGGTTGTTTCGTGATGCCCGGTACCAAAGCTCATTTTCGGTTCAATGACAATGTCGTATGGCAGGTCCGTTTTTTCATGAAAAGGGGCCCGTACACTTACCGTATCATTCACAATGATGGGTTCAAAATTCTTTTCCCATTCGGTATTCCAGTTCACCTGTTCTATCTCTTCATAAGTAAAGGTGATCCGGAATTCCCCAGAATTCAAAATCTGTATGTTTTTTAAGATATCCTTATGCCAATCCTTTTTTTGTATAAAGGCAGAAATTCCCTTTTCGGTTTCCACAAAACTCTCAAAGCCTTCCTCCCCTAGTTCGGCAATAAGTATATCAGATCCCGGCTGGATGGGTTCGATCTCAAAATGATAGCCAATATAATTCATGATACAAGCAGGTTTGAATAAAAAAGCAGTCTTCAGATCAAGACTGCCTTATGGTATGAAAATATAAATTATATCGATTTGATCAGGCTGATAAAATCTGCGCTTACCAGAGAAGCCCCACCGATCAGACCGCCATCAACATCCTCCTTTGAAAAGATTTCTTTTGCGTTATCAGGTTTAACGCTGCCTCCGTAAAGGATGGAAACTTCTTCTGCCACATCGCTCGTATACCTTTCGGCGATGAGTTCCCTGATAAAGGCATGCATTTCCTGTGCTTGCTCCGGACTTGCTGTTTCACCGGTACCTATCGCCCAAACAGGCTCATAGGCGAGGATGATCTTGTGCCACTGTTCGGAATTCAGGTGAAACAGGGCGTTTTTGATCTGCGATTTAACGACTTCAAAATGTTTGCCTTTTTTTCTTTCTTCGAGCATTTCCCCAAAACAAAAGATCACTTCCAGATCATGCTTCAGGGCAGTATTCACTTTCGCTGCCAGCATCTCATCCGTTTCACCAAAATACTGTCTTCTTTCCGAATGTCCCAGAATAACTGTTTTTACATAGATCCCTTTCAACATGGCTGCTGATACCTCACCGGTAAAGGCTCCGCTTTCATTCTGGTGCATATTCTGCGCAGCAACTTCAATGTTGGATTTTTTTAAGGTCTTTGTGGCTTTTTGCAAATTCACAAAGGGCGGGGCTATGATCACCCGCACATTTTTTAACTTCATATCTTTTAGCTCCTTCTTCAATTCCTTGATCAGGGTTTTGGTTTCTTTGAGGGTTTTGTTCATTTTCCAGTTCCCGGCAACTATTTTTTTTCTCATGGCTTCTGATTGATTTTGAAGTGCAAAGATACGAAAAGACAAAGGTTTTAAAAAGGATAAAATGGTTACTTTTGCAGAAAGATTTTGCTCAAATGGACAAACAGAAGCTCATCGAACAGATAAAAATTAAAAAATCCTTTTTGTGCATTGGACTTGATGTTGACCTCGAAAAAATTCCGGCGCATCTGTTGGAAGAGGAAGATCCTATTTTCAGTTTTAACAAGCAGATTATCGATGCAACCCACCATCTGGCTGTAGCTTACAAACCCAATACGGCTTTTTTTGAGGCTTACGGGATCAAAGGCTGGCGATCTCTTGAAAGAACGATCGCATACCTGAATGAAAAATATCCTGAGATCTTTACGATCGCCGATGCAAAAAGAGGTGATATAGGAAACACTTCTACCCGTTATGCCAGGGCTTTTTTTGAAGACCTGAATTTTGATGCTGTTACCGTTGCACCCTATATGGGCAGCGATTCTGTAGAACCCTTTCTGGCTTTTAACGACAAGTTTACCATACTTCTGACCCTCACTTCCAACGAAGGGGGCATGGACTTTCAGACTTTTGCGGATGCGCAGGGAACCCCGCTTTATGAAAAGGTATTGCAAACCTCACTAAACTGGAAAAACAGCGATCAGTTAATGTATGTTGTAGGGGCAACCAGACCGGAATTTTTTAAAAAGATAAGAAAGATCGTTCCCGATCATTTTCTGCTGGTTCCGGGGATCGGGGCGCAGGGAGGCAATCTGGAGGAAGTTTGCCGTTATGGTTTGAATGCCGGTGTCGGTTTGCTCATCAATGCCTCCAGGTCAATTATTTACGCTTCAAATGCTCCTGATTTTGCGAATAAAGCACAAGCAGCGGCTCTGGAAATTCAAAAGGAGATGGAGCAGATCCTTGCGGCTCATGCCAGGGGCAAGATCTGAGTTCAGGCTTTGATGATGTCATTCAACAGGGTGTACAGATCTTTCATTTGTTCATGCCCCTTCTTCTTTCCAAACTGTCCGCCAAAATAAAAAAGTATCCAAATAACCGGCATCAGGATACACATGATCATTGCAAAAGTATATTCTTTTCCCAGCGACCAGTTGGAATAGAAAATAACAAAAAAAATGATAAACGTAAAGGCAACCACAAAATGGAGAAACATAAAAAAAGTCCACACTATGGGTTTGGGGCCCAGTATGCCTTTTGCGTAGGTCTTTCCCTCCTCTGAGCCTATCTCAACATGCAACTGCGGCGACCAGAAGGTATCTGTCACAGCGGGAACATCAACAACAATGTTGTTACCGATTACCTTACTTCTGTATTCCGGGTAATTCTCCTTCAATTGTACCTTGAACTTATTGATGAGTTCATCAACCCCTTCTCCGGCCTCGATCTTAAACCGGGGTTTCAGCAGGATCTTGTTCAGTTGGTCATCATAAATTGGTGTGGACATAACATAGTTTTGATCATTCTAAAATAGAATAAATTTTGTAAACAACAACAAATACGCATTATAAACTTATCTTTGCAAAAAATTTCAAAGCTCCCATGGGAAATATTGTTGCTATTGTCGGCAGACCAAATGTTGGAAAATCTACCCTCTTTAACCGTCTGGTACAGAGAAGGGAAGCGATTGTTGATGCCGTTAGCGGGGTGACAAGAGACCGTAATTACGGTAAATCGGAATGGAATGGCAGAACATTTTCTGTGATAGACACAGGAGGTTATATACTGGGCAGCGATGATGTTTTTGAGGCAGAAATTGACAAACAGGTAGAACTGGCCATTGATGAAGCCGATGTGATCATTTTTATGGTAGACGTTGAAAGCGGCGTAACCGGTATGGATAACGACGTGGCGGATTTGCTGAGAAAAGCGAAAAAACCAGTTTTTCTGGCGGTGAACAAGGTAGATTCCTCCATGAGAGAAAGTGATGCTGCGGAATTTTATGCTTTGGGTCTGGGTGATTATTATACCATTGCGAGTATCAGCGGCAGCGGAACCGGTGATCTGCTCGATGCCGTAGTGGAAGCACTGCCCAAGCAAGATGAACCCGAGGAGGATGAACTGCCGCGTTTTGCTGTGGTAGGCAGGCCCAATGCCGGAAAATCATCTTTTATCAATGCCCTGATCGGTGAAGAAAGGTATATCGTTACAGATATTGCAGGTACCACCAGAGATGCGGTTGATACCCGATACAAAGGTTTTGGCTTTGAATTCAACCTGGTAGATACGGCCGGTATCAGGAAAAAATCGAGAGTTTCTGAAGATCTGGAGTTCTATTCCGTGATGCGCTCGGTGCGTGCCATTGAGCACAGTGATGTATGCATTTTAATAGTAGATGCAACCCGTGGTTTTGAAGGTCAGGATCAGAGCATTTTCTGGCTGGCAGAAAAAAACAAAAAAGGGATCGTGATACTGGTTAACAAGTGGGATCTCGTTGAAAAAGAAACCAACAGCACCAAAATATTCGAAGAAAAGATACGGCAGGAAATTGCTCCCTTTACGGATGTTCCGATCATTTTTGTATCTGCTCTGACAAAACAGCGGATTTTTAAAGCCATTGAAACGGCTGTGGAGGTTTATGAGAACAGAAAACAGAAGATCTCTACCAGCAAGCTTAATGATACCATGCTTGAAATCGTAAAGCAAAATCCACCACCGGCAAACAAGGGAAAATACATCAAGATCAAATACTGTATGCAATTGCCTTCTCCTACTCCGCAATTTGTGTTTTTTGCCAATTTACCACAATATGTGAAAGATCCCTATAAAAGATATGTAGAGAACAAGATGAGAGAAATCTATAAGTTTACGGGTGTTCCGATCGTGATCCATTTCAGAAGCAAATAAGCGCAGATAATTCGGAAAATTAAGAACAATTACTGGTTACCAGCCACCGCTGGCACCGCCGCCGCCGAAGCCACCGCCGCCGAAGCCACCGCCAAAACCACCTCCGCCAAAGCCGCCGCCTCCGCTACCGCCACCGAAGCCTCCGCCGCCAAAACCTCCGCCACGGTAAGTACCTCTTCCGGCATGACTTAGTATGATCGCCTCAAGCAGGGAATCTGCTGCCGATTTGTTGCCTCTGTTGTTGCCACCGTTACCTTTGTTTTTCCTGGAAAGAATCATCAATAAAATAATGACCACAAAAATGATGAGTATGATGGGAATACCTCCGGGTTCTTCCTGTTGGGGACTTCCTTCATACTCCCCGCTCATGATCTGAAAAATGCTGTTGGTTGCCTTGTCCAGTCCTCCGTAAAAATTTCCCTGTTTGAATTCCGGGCTTATATCATTTTCAATAATTCTTCTGGAAAGGGCGTCAGTAAGTTTGTGCTCTACACCATAACCGGTTCTTATTGTGACCTTTCTGTCGTCTTTTGCAACCAAAATCAGTACCCCGTTGTCCTTGTCTGCCTGTCCGATACCCCATTTATGTGCCAGCTCTGTAGCATAGATCGCCACATCATTGCCTTCAAGTGAATTTACAGTAACTACTACGATCTGTGATGAAGTTGTATCGTTGTATTTCAGTAATTTTTGCTCCAGCGATTTCGCTTCAAAGCCGCTCATCATTTGGGCATTATCATAAACGCTGGTCTCAAGTGCGGGCTTTGGCGGCAAATAATCCTGTGAAAAAAGTAGCGGAGTACAACAAAAAAGAAGGATGAACAGACCCAGGTATTTACTAAATTTTTGTTGCATGATTTAGTTTATTCGTTTTCGGTAATAACCTGCAAGATATCAAAAAAATGATTATATTTTTAATAAAAAACGCTTTTTGGTATAGAAAAGATATTCCGCAGCTATTCATCAGAGTCCACCAAACATTTGGCTGTTTCCCATTTTCCGATCAATTCTTCTTCGGATATTACATCCCCCTGACAATCCAAAAAATTACCGCTGCTGTTCTTTTTTAAAATCTTCAGTCTGCCAGCCTTAATTGCTTCTGCTATTATATTTACCAGCTCCCCGGCGGTTTCGGATGAGGAATCAATCGCTAAAGCAGCTCCGGCCCTGTTGTTGAACAGATCCATCTCTGAGGCCATTTTATCAGGTACCATCCCGTCTTCTTTTCTTCTGTTTTTAAAATCCTGATAATTTCCCTTTTCATGCGCTTCCCCCAGCTTAAGCGCGGCTTTATTCCCGATGCTCCTGGTCAGACTCGCCATCCAAAAACCGTGTTTAAACGCATCGAGCTGTCCGCCGTTCAGGTCAGGTTCCAAAAGCCCTGTTTTACTGACAGAATCAGTCGTTTTTAAAACTTCCCCGGTAATCTCAAAAGCTTTCTTTGCTTTTAAAAAATGGGTAATAACCCAGAATTTTTCAGGTCCGCTCAGGTCAAAATAAGAACCTGCAGCCGATTGTGCCAGGGCGCCTGTGCAATGAAATAAAATAAAGACCAGCCAAAGCTTATACATCCCGCTTCAATACTTTTTTGAGTTGTTTTACTTTACCCGGGATCATACAGGCAAATAAGAACAGAGCTCAGTATAATCAATGGGTCAGAAAACAAAGGTATGCTAAAAAAGGAATT
>JBFYPZ010000102.1:0-7534 GCA_041303035.1 Flavobacteriaceae bacterium | reverse complement strand
CAGTTCCCAGGAGCATTACCTAATGGCGCAGCTATGCCAGCAACTATTTTACAACCTCGCCGCAAGGTTAGCGATCAAGTGCAAGACCTTGTAAATGATGTGGTTGCGGATCCACAAGCTTCAGCACTAGCTGCTGCTGCGGCTGCACAAAGACCTGAGGTGGCAGCGAAGATCCTTGGTAACATCAGCGACTTTGGAAACATGGTTTTCGATTTGGGCGATGGTGGTGACGATGATTTACCACCAGTCTTTGACCAAGATGGCGATGATATAGATTTTGATTTAACAGGAAATGCTCCAGTTGCTCCAATTGCTCCAATTGCTCCAGTTGCTCCAATTGCTCCAGTTGCTCCTCAAGCCGCTAAAAAAAGAAAAGCCCCAGCGGCGAAGAAGGCGCCGGCAAAGAAGGCGAGGAAATTAAATAATACAGAACTCAGAGAATTCTATGAAGATGTTCAAACTACTCGGTTGAACCCACCTGAAAATATATTCTATAAGCAAAAGCTATACAAGCAGTGGGATGATGCTAAATGGAAACCCGACCGTCGACGACGTTATAATGATCGTCGTAGGAAGGCATGCAATGTGTATGCAGACTACAATTTCAAGAATGAAGCGGAAGCTTTAAAAGGCTTTGATATTTGTATGAACGAAATTGACGCAAACCGAGGAGATTTGAGACAGCCACGTAAGGGCATGCCCAACTGGACATCCTTTGCGGCAAGATATCAAGATGAAAGACATAAATGGGTTGTTCCAAAAGCGAAAACAGACCCGCTTCTTCGGAAGTGGTACAATGATATCCCTGAAGCCAAACGTGATATACTAGCCAAACAAACTAAAAAACATTCTTGGTTGGCACATATAAGAGAGTGGCGTAAGCAGCACCCTGGTGCAGCATTCAAGGAAGCACTAATACGAGCAAAAAGCACATATGTCAGACCATAAAAACACATGAATCGAAAACGGAAATTAAAATCTGAAAAAATCCATGTGGAAGAACCTGTACTCAATTTTAACCCTGAGCCTGCACCTACGCCATGTAGAATTATTATTACCAAAGGTAAAAAAGTAGGAGTGACGCTGGATGGTCAAGAAGTAGAGATAAAAAAGGATGATATCGCTACTTCGAAGCCTAAAAAAAGCCTCACTGAAGCAAAGATGAAATTACCTCAAATGATCGTACCGATTAGCAATGCTGACAAGAGCTGGCATGAAAAATGGTTTGAAGGGCGAGATTTACTTAATATACCTCATCCATTCAGAGCTTTATTAATGGGCCCTCCGAATTCAGGTAAAACAACGGTGGTCAAAAATATACTCATGAGGGCCGATCCACCGTTCACGAGGATGGTGGTCATATACCCCGATGGGGGAGGTTTCACAGATGAATATCAAGATTGCGGGGAATTAGAAATGCTCGGGACTATCCCGCCTCCAGAACAATGGGATGGGAAAGAAAAAACTTTATGCGTTGTAGATGATTTCGAATTGAAATCACTGTCTAAAGAACAGCGTTCGAACCTTGACAGACTTGTAGGCCACGTTTCGACTCATCGGAATGTCTCTGTCTGTGTCTGTAATCAAGACCCATACAATGCCCCGCCCATTGTGCGCCGGTGCGCTAACCTATTAATTTTATGGAAACCCAAAGATATAGTTTCCATGCAGACCTTCGCGAGTCGAACAGGCGAAAATTTAAGTGAGTTATTTAGACAAACTAAAACGCGTTTTGACAGTATTTGGCTCGACATGACTGTCGATTCCCCATGCCCCCGGCGTATGAATGGCTATCATTGTATTTAATACTATTAAAAAAAATTTTTTTTTAATCATAAAATCATAACTTCAGAATTTCTTAATGGTTTTCTTGAAACTTTTCTAAAAAATAACTCGCTGGGTGTACTTACCGTTCGATTTTTTGCGTACACAAAGCGTACACTCCCATTTGGGTTAATAGCGAAATTAACAGACCTGTCAATAAGGTTATTTTCTTGGTCATAATCAGAATCCATAGGTGAGAGTGAATCGTATATGGAACTTATACCTGTGTTGATGCATTGGTCTAGGCATAATGCAGCGTACTCGATGGATTTTTTCGGTATACCTTTGCATTTGTATTGTCTGCCATGTACGATAGAGCCATTCGCTCCAGGTCCATATACTTCATGGCAGTATATTTTTTTGCCGATGAGGAACAGCTTACTAGACCGGATCGCTTCTTGATTGATGCAGCCAGGGATATTCTCAAAGTCTGAGTGGAATTGGCCCAATTCAGTACCTTCTAGACGGCGGTTCCATAACTGTTCATAGTTATATTGTATTAAGTCGAGGTGCTTACTGTCGAACATACAGGAGTCAGTGTCCCCATATAATGCATAAACACCAGTTTGCTCGAGTGCTAATAAAAGCCGGTTGCTAATCCTCCTCGACATGCATAGGACGATAGAACCAAACAAGCAGCTTACATAGCTAATGTCAACACAGGTCCGTTTAAGCTGCAATACTTTCCCTAAGTCATAGAATTCTATGATGGAGTGGAAAATGTTGCATAGTGCTTGCTCAATGTCGGGTCTTCGTTTAGACAGCATCGTAGTTTTAGCATCCGCTATTTGAGTTATACATGAACCATACTGTGAGTTCATTGAATTTTTGAGTGCATTGCTCATCGGAGTGTTTTTGGCTGCTTTATACACTTTCCTCTGCTCGAATAGATGGTTTATCATGGCACCCCATTCCGGATTAGGCTTACTTGTCGATGACCATTTGATACCTTGAATAAATTCGAACTCAATGTCATGGAATCGTATATATTCTTCAAGATCTATTTTTCCGATTGTTACTATAAAAGGCTGTCCATTCGGTAAATCTTGAATATAAGCGACGCTTGAAGATCCAGGCTCTTTGTAAGCTATTATCGGGTATGAAAACAGTAATTTCTTTTTTATATTCGTGATTTTGATATCGCAGATAAAATAAAAAGTGGCAGGATCAGTTATGCAAGATTTAGAGGTCATCAGCATTGCGAGCCCAGTAGGGAAACCTCCATGCGACTCGCACATCTCGACGATTGCTGAAGGATATTCAGAAACAGCGTCCATGTACATGATCCCGCTACTGCTCGCAATAGTTTGTTTCCCTTCAAATTCAGGATGGCATGTGACGCGACCTCCACGTATTGACTGCATGATATATTTCCTTAGCGATCCAGAATATTCAGCGCTATCATCGAATACGCCGCCTTGCCTAGCGAGGCACTTACTGTATGAAGACTTGGTGGTAAATGATAGTGGGTCGATGGAATTTTCCCGAAGGTATGAGAGGCTTAATTCTGTACCGCATTCTTGATATTTAAATAACGAAGTAGCTAGGCACAATACGTCATATTTGAGGTAGTACTTGTACAGTTTCCATGGATTGATAGTTTGTGTTTCTTCACAGTAACCACTTATTGCATCTGTGAGGACTGGTAAAATTTCTTCGACAGAAAATCTTCCGCCACTACTATCGACATATTGCTGTACAGTGATTCGTTGATCTAGATTTTCTTTTGAGAAATAGTCATAGTTAATCCCACATTCTTTTTTTCTTAGTTCAGGCGGTAAGTCGAATGCAGAACACATAGTAGCCAGTGACATTTCAACATGTTTTAAAGAATCGCGGAATTCGACTATAAGACCGCAGAAACTTACTTTCATAGAGTAGAGGCTATTGTTTTTTTCCAGAATGTCATGGATGTAGAGGTGTTCTTGCAGCACTGCTCGGTCATATCTGAGATTGTGGAAGAATATCACTGCAGTCGTATCTTGTCTTTTTCTTTTCTTTTTATTTCTTACAGGGATAGCTTTGTGCTCAATTGCCGATTCATGGTCCTGGAATTGCAGAATCTCAGCACCATCTTCGGTATCTGAATTATAATCACCAGCATCTGAGCCAGTGACTTGACGATACACATAGCGGAGCATTTTGTCGACAGGGTTCTGAAGGAATGAATAAATCTGAACATTGACACTGTGCCACAAGTCTGGACTGACGACTTTACAGATGCCAAGTAATGCGAGTTGGTGCTGAGTTTGCCCATTCATTGTAAAGCTTTCGCAATCGGCTGCAAAATACATTTCATTTCTTTCTTTTCGGTCTTGCTTTTGAAAAATACGCTGATTTTGCTCAGTTAGACTTGCAGAAGATAATGTGACTTTCTCCTCGCTAGGTGTCTTGACAAAGTCATCTAGTTTCTCATCACGCCCAGCATTATGCTCTTCTGTTGTCATGATTGAAAAAGCGCCCAAAGTATGCAAGTGCTTTACCACCCATAAGGCAGGCTTGACCAGTAGTTTACTAAAAGGCATTAGTGGGATAGCATATTGATCGATGCTTTGTCGTAAGAGATCGATATTCACTGATAGATCGATGTTGTGGAAAATATGATTTTCATAAATAGCCATTTCCAGTGCAGGTCCATTTTGAGTTTCTTTACCGATCATGACCTTCCGGATCCTGAAATCTGACTTTGCGTCGCCATTCTTGTTGACTCTTGATAGGCATATCTTTCTTTTTAAGTAATTGGCGACTTTTTTGAGATCGATTGTGGAAACATGTCGGGTCCCATCACCTATGCAGTTATATGCAATGGACTGGATAGATGTGTCATCGACACCGGCTTGCTTTAGCGTGTGTAATAAACAATGCCTGACTCGATCTTCTCGAAAGATCGCCAGTTCATGTTTCTGATATATCTGCGCGAATTTCAGGTCAAAGCTGCTGCTGGATGTAAAGTTGAAGGCCTGGACGGATGAATTTTTGCCTCTGACTGGAAGTTTATTCGTTAATAAATAAAATCCCACTTTTAAGTTCCTTCTTGTATCACCAGGTGAGAATATTTCCTGCCAGCGGTCGCTTCCTGCAGGGTCTTCTGCTGTACCTAGTAGACCTGAGAATTTTTCTTCCACTTCGTCGCTTGTCATCCACATCCCGCCAGCGGGGCCCAGCAACATGTTCCAATAATTGGGCCGGCGGATGTAGTCAAATGGTCTGTAGACAGGTGTGGCTTGGTACATCTTCCATATTTTTATTAGTAAGAAATATCCAGCAGCTTCTCCTTGGCGGGAAAGTTTGCTCATATCATCAGGTTGTAAAACTCCATTCCGTGGTAGTTCGAAAATCAGCTGGCGATTAAATTGCTCATATGGCGGCGCTCTTAGAATGGAATCTGGTAAGGATGAAGATTCAGACATGATGGCTGGTTTTTGGTTTTTGTGGCTGCCAAAATCGTACAATAATTTAAAAAACGAAATAGAATTTCTAGAAAATCTCGAATATGGCCACGAGGTGTAAAATATCGTTAATTAAGTTTTATGGCCACGAGGTATAAAATATCTTTAATTAAGTTTTTTAGTTGTTATTATTATTGTTCATGAATGGAGTTGGCATCCATATGTTTACTGCGCCTGTTAAAAGGCTGATATATAAACTGAATCGGTCATCTGAGTTGGTTTTGTCGAGTAGTTGTGAAATACAGAATGTAATGAGGATAGCTGAAAACAGTACAGCCACTGAAAATGACAGAACTTTTCGATCCACGGAGAAACAGCAGCTTTTCCACTCGTTGTTATTTTTATTTTCTGCTTCAACACTCGTATTTTTTTCTTCAGCCTTCAGCTCCATTTTAAATTTTTTGACTTTACTTTAGTAAAATATGAAAAATTCTGATGCCATATGGGAGATTTTTCGCGGGGAGAGACAGAAAGAACCAATTCCTTACACAGAGCCAGTGCGTTTCGATCAATGGTATGAACCATTGGATTTGAAAGAGTATGCGCCTGGTGTGTATCAGCCTAAGCGGAGAAGATATGCTAAAATCGCCACTATTCTAGCGACTTTACCAACTGTTTCTGCTCAAGATTCTATTTCTAGTATGTTAAAAAGCCGACCTAAAGTTTATGCAGATACTTATCGAGCCACCAACTTACCTCCTTTTGTGGAAATTCCAATGCCTGGACAGGCTCAAGCGGAAAATCATATGACGCCATTTAATCGAGTTAAATATTTTAATCAATATTTTAGCCCAGTTCAGCAGCAGTGGCTACCTGATTTTAAAGACTTGTCTACAGACACTGTTAACCCATGGGTCACTCCGGCAGATCTGGAGGCTACTGGTGAAGCAGTCACTGCTTTTGTATCACAAACTTCTTTACCGCATGAGTCTGCAGTCGCCAACCCGACTGAAGATGAGCTGGAAATTAAAGCAGCATCGATGAAAGTTGCGCAAGAAATAAGGAAACAAGGTACAGAACGGAAGAAAGCAATGGCTGCAGCTGCATTATCATCGACCATATCTGACACCTTAATGCATACTTACCGAACGCAGCTGGCTGAACATCACACCAGGTTACCTAGAGGTGCAAATATTCTTAATCATTTAGATCTGAGCCAGCATCCTGCTTATTCGCGGCTGCACTCTGCCGAGAATTCAGGATATTACGACAGCCCTAACCTTACCCCAATTAAACCAGTGATACCGCTTCCAGTAAATCCAAATGATAACCCTGGGAAGATACAGTTTGCTGCTGATGCTGCTGACACTAAATACCTTGGTTCCAGTTTAAGGATGCTACAAGAGGCAAGGAACCTAATTGGGTTAGTTCCAGCTCAGGGTCCTGCGGGGCCTTTAGTAGCTGCTCTTAACTCTGAGGAACTAAAATCAAGTGCTAACTTGTCCCAAATGGGCCAGTAGCTATCAGATGCATTATTTTCACAGGTACGCATAACTTTCAGTGAATATAAAACGCAAATGAAAATTTACAAAACAAGGGATTTCAGGATCCAGAAAGCCAGAGGGCTAAAGTTTCCGAAATTGAAGATCTCTAAGCGGAAAAGAAAGAAGATATTAAAAACCGCTGTCGCACTTGGAGCTGCTGGGGCGGCATTGTCGGCTGCTAGGAAATTAGAAAGCAATTACCAGGCGGGTTTACTGAACAATTTCGCCTTCAGGCGCCCCATTGACCCTTGGGCCACCTCAAAATGGCAGATACCCACAAGGATGTCCCCTAACACAAACGATAGTTCTTTTGCCAGACAGAAGGCGCAGACAGTCGGATGGCTCGAGGATTTATTCATGTAGACTGAGGGAGGGTGAGTCAATGACTCTCAAAAATTTATTGTACGCTAACAGTAAAAAAATGAAAATTTACAAAGGGCGTAAATATAGAAGGCCAGTTATTATTTATAACAAAGGGAAAGGAAAAAAGAACCGTCGACGGGCGAAAACAGCGGCGATGCTAGGTGCCCTAGCAGCTTTGGGTACAGCTGCGGCTTCGACCAGGCTTGTTAGACATAGGCGACCCAATCCATACACAACTGGACCCTTGAATGGTATCGATCGTAAGAACTTAGACCATTGAATGTCACAAATACTAAATCGACAATTAGCAACTTTTAAAAATGAAACAAAATAAGAGGAAAAAATTTAGAGAAAACTTGATGCAAGCCGCTGTTATCTTGGGTGCTGCAGCTGCCATGGGGTCAGCTGCTCTAT
>JBFYPZ010000101.1:0-7657 GCA_041303035.1 Flavobacteriaceae bacterium | reverse complement strand
AAAAAGCAGTAAGATTGAACTGGTCTTTGCATTTTCCGGCCAGGAAGCCTTGGAATTGCTGGAAAAAGAAAATCCGCCAAATGTGATGTACGTATTTTCTGACATCAACATGCCCGGGATGACAGGCCTTGAATTGCTTGAACAAGTAAAAATCCGCTTTCCTCAAATAAAAATCAGCATGATTTCTGCTTATGGCGATAAAGAAAACCATGACAGGGCCATGCAGTCGGGTGCAAAGGAGTTTTTCACCAAACCCATAGATTTTAATTCCCTGAAAAAGGAGATCTCAGAATTGATAAATTAAAAAACAAAACCCATGTTGACAAAAATACTTGTTGTAGATGACGAAGAAGATTTGAAAGTGCTGATTAAACAGCGCTTCAGACAGGAAATACGGCAGAATGAATACGATTTTATTTTTGCTGAAAATGGAAGACATGCCCTGGAACAATTATTGGAACATACCGATGTCGACCTGGTTTTGAGCGATATCAATATGCCCGAAATGGATGGCCTTACCCTGCTGAGCAAACTGAATGAGCAGAGCTCTTTGCTTAAATCCGTGATGGTATCTGCATATGGCGATATGGAAAACATTCGTACTGCCATGAACCTGGGTGCCTTTGACTTTATTACCAAACCCATAGACTTTAAGGATCTGGATATTACCATTAAAAAGACCATCGCTCATGTGAATGGCATGAAAAAGACTTTGCAGGCCGTGAAAGAAAACAACATCCTGCGCATGTATGTAGATGAAACGGTGATCAATTTTATGGGCAGCCGTGAGTTTGAGAACAGCCTGATGTCGAATGATACTGTGGTAGCCACCGTCATGTTTATCGATATGTGCGGTTTTACCAAAATTAGTGAAACCGCCGCGCCCAATGTTGTTGTAAATCTGATCAACACCTATTTTGATGTGATGGTAAAAGAAATAATAGCCCAGGAAGGTTTTATTGATAAATTTATTGGCGATGCCATCATGGCTGTTTTTAAAGGAGATTATCATATAGACCGCGCCATTGATGCAGCACTGGCAGTGCGAAAAGCAATAAACGACCTGCCAACAATAGCCGGTGATTTGCAGTATAACCCCAAAGTTTCTATCGGAATAAAAAGTGGTGAAATGATCTCAGGCAACATTGGATCGGCCAGTTTAAAACGTCTGGATTATACCGTGATCGGAGATACGGTAAATATCGCTGCCAGGCTGCAGGACGCCGCCAAAGAAAACCAGATACTCATTTCTGAAGGTTGTTACGAACATGTAAAGGATTCCTTCGTTTGTACAAAACTGGGAAGCATTTCTATGAAAAACAAAGAGCTGCCCATTATAGCTTATGAGGTATTGGAATAAAGATAAACCATGTTCTGTTTATCAGATAAACATCTTTTTTTAATCTTCATGAATCTCATTTACAAACAGACCGGCATATAAGTTGTTTTGTGTTTTTTTGACCCCAAGTTCTCAAGTGAGAAATCAGGTCTTGAGATTCCTCCCCTCGCCCGAATACAGGGCTCGGAGTCGGAATGACAAAAAAAACCAGATCAAAAAAAATTCTTTATGATTACATTGAAAAATATTAAAGGAAAATCTTCGGTCACCATCGACCAGGGTGAATTGATCAGTTATAAAATAAAAGGGGAAGAATTCATCCACCAAAAGGGCTCCCCGGGCTGGCGGAATTCGGATACCGAGATGTTTCCGGTAATCGGACCTACAGCGCAAAATAATTTTATTGTTCCCTCCCCAAAAGGAGATAGTGTTCAGGATCAACACGGCATTTTAAGGGAAATGCCTTATCAATTGATAAGATCCGATTCGGTCACAGCCGTTTTTGAAAAAAAATACAAGGCCAATACCCCGCTTTTAAACAGTAAGTTTCCCGATAAATCGTCCATAGAAAAGGTGTCCTGGCCTTATGACTTCCGCTTTCAAAAATCATTTTCCCTTTCAGAAAAAGACTTACGCATTGAGTTCTCCATAGTATCAGAAAAAGGTATGCCATTTATGCTGGGCTACCACCCCGCTTTTCTTTTATCAGAAAAAAATCTGATCGAAGCCAATGGTCAAAAAATCAGCATTCCTGAAGTCATGGCAGGGGGTTCAAAGGCTTTTCCTGTAGTGGATTGTCAAAATATTATTTTGCACAAAGAACCCGGTTCAACTCTTAAAATCAGCACCGAAGGATTCGGACATTTTATGCTGTGGACCGAAGTGAATAATATGCTTTGTATTGAGCCCATTACCCAATATCCTTATGTGGGAAATATGAATTTTGAAGAAAATATGTTTCAAATTTCATCAGGCCGGGAACATTTTTCCGTGCGAATCGAAGCCAAAGGTCCGAACTAAGGTCACAAGCTTTCTTTTCTGTAACCATACCGGACTTTTAATTTTCCGAATATTTTGTTTTATCTTGGGCACTTTATTGAACCATCGACTAAATTGTATTTCATGAATCATAAATTTCTCGCAACAATTTGCTTATTTTTTCTGGCCGTCATTTCCCATGGACAAATAAAAACAAACCTGACACCCCTGGACCTGTTTAATATGGAAATGATCTCAGATCCCAGGATCTCGCCGGATGGCACCAAGATCGTTTATGTGAGAAATTTCAAGGATATCATGACGGACAGTGATCATTCGAATCTCTGGTTGTGCACAACTGACGGCAAAATAAACCGGCCCCTTACCCAGGGGAATCAAAATGATCATTCCCCGCGCTGGTCGCACGACGGCAGCAAGATCGCATTTCTGTCGGGTCAGCAGGATGACAAAACAAAGCTCTTCGTGATGTATATGGATACAAAAGAAGCTGTGGCACTGACCAATACGCCCAAACCGCCGGGAGCAGTGTCCTGGTCCTATGACAACAAGCAGCTGGCTTTTACCATGTTTGTACCCTCAGAAAAAAAATCCCTGTTAAACATACCGCAAAAACCCGAAGGGGCGAACTGGAACGAGCCGCCGATTTTAATTGAGGATATGAATTACCGTGGCGACGGTGCCGGATATTACAAACCCGGGAACAGACAAATCTTTACCCTGGGACTTGACGGCGGTACGCCGAGGCAATGGACAAACACCGCACACAATCACGGTGCTCCGATCTGGTCAAAAGATAATAAAAGCCTTTTTTTCTCAGCCAATCTGAACAAAAACCATGAAATGGAACCCAGAAATTCTGAGGTCTACCGGCTTAACATGGCAATTGATGAAATCAAACCGCTCACCAGCAGATTTGGTCCTGATGAGGATGCTTGCCTTTCTCCTGACGGAACCAAGATCGCTTTTCTGGGCTTTGACGATACATTTCAGGGATACCAGGTTAGCCATTTGTATGTGATGAATACCGATGGAACAGACATCAAAAACCTGAGTGCAGGCCTTGACCGGGACGCTTCCAACCCGCAATGGGAAGCAGGTGGCAAAGGGATTTATTTTCAGTATGATGAGTTCGGGGATATAAAAGTTGGACATGTATCACTAAGCGGAAGGATCAGAACAGTAACTGAAGGCCTGGGCGGTATGGAATTGGGCAGGCCTTATACTGCAGGCACATACACCGTTTCGAACAATAACCGAATTGCATATACCCTGCGCAGTACAGAACATCCGGCTGATCTGAGTGTCTGGATGGACGGAAAATCGCAACGCCTCACCAACGTAAATGAAGATCTTTTTTCCTATAAAAATCTGGGCAAAGTGGAAGAGTTGTGGTGGCAATCCTCTTTTGACAATCAGAAGATACAGGGTTGGATCGTTACTCCCCCAGACTTTGATCCCGGGAAAAAATATCCCCTGATACTCGAGATCCACGGGGGTCCGTTTGCCATGTATGGCCCTACTTTTGCAGCCGAGATACAATTGTTTGCTGCCGCCGGATATGTGGTTCTTTATACAAATCCCCGCGGAAGTACCGGTTACGGACAGGCATTTGGAAATTCGATACACCATGATTATCCCAACCATGACTACGAGGACCTCATGTCCGGTGTGGATGCGGTCATATCAAAAGGATATATAGATACCAAGAATCTATTTGTTACCGGAGGCAGTGGTGGCGGGGTTCTTACTGCCTGGATCATTGGCAAAACAGACCGTTTTAAAGCGGCTGTAGTGGCCAAACCGGTAATCAACTGGTACAGTCATACCCTCTATGCTGATAATCCAGCCTTTTTTACCAAATACTGGTTTTCGGGCAAGCCCTGGGAGGTGCCGGAAGAATATATGAAACGTTCACCTATCTCATTGGTTGGCAATGTAAAAACCCCAACCATGATCCTTACCGGCGAGCAGGATTTCAGAACTCCCATGGCAGAATCCGAACAGTATTACGCAGCACTCAAACTTCAGCAGGTCGAGGCTGCCCTGGTTAAAATACCCAATGCATCACATGGCTTGTCAAACAAACCCAGTATGCTGATGAGCAAAGTAACTTCCATCCTAAGCTGGTTTGACCGCTACAAAGAAAAAAATACCCCTTAATCCAGGCTCATGAGAAACCTCTTAACCTTTTTACTGATTTTTTGCACTTTTATCCTGTTTGCTCAGGAACAAAAAGTGGGGATAAAAACTTCACTTGGCATAATAGAAGTCGTATTGTACCCCGATAAGGCACCTGTAACTGTGCGCAATTTTCTGCAGTACGCAGACAAGGGTGCCTATAGCAATTCGAGTTTCTTCCGGGTGTGTAACCCGGAAAACGAAGCGAACAGGGAAGTTAAAATCGAAGTGATCCAGGGAGGAAATGTTTCGCCGGAAAATATATTGCCCCCCATAGCCCTTGAAACAACCGAAAAAACCGGAATACTTCACAAAGATGGTGTAATATCCATGGCGCGCTCAGGCCCTGACTCTGCTACCAGCAGTTTTTTTATATGTATCAACGATCAGCCAGAGCTCGATTTTAACGGAAAAAGAAATCTTGACGGAAAAGGATTTGCCGCTTTCGGAAAGGTAACTGTGGGAATGGATATTGTGAAAAAAATTCAGGCTATGGAAAGCACAGATCAGTATTTAACTACTCCTGTAGCCATTGAGAGCATCACCCGACTTTAATTAACAAGGCCGGTTCCTAAGAAATTTTCATACCGGTAAGATGGATAAAAAAAATCATCTGATTTATATAGAAATAATATACTTCTATGCAAGAATAACAGGATTTCAACAGGAAAAAATCTTAAAAAAATGTATTTTGATTAATTCCCAAAACTTAGAATTGCCTATACTTGCAAATAATTCGTTATCTTAGTCCTCGAAAATTGATATGCACAGATCTGTATTATCGATAAAAGGAAGGCTTGAATTAATTTTTTAAATTCCCGCTTAAGATGAGTGTTTCCAGCAAAGTAAATTGGCGTTCCGTTTTTTCACTTCAGTCGTTGGCGTATATCGCAATCGGGGTGTTTTTTGCTACCCTTGGTTTACAGGGTTTTTTGGTGCCTAACAACTTTATTGACGGTGGTGTAACCGGAATTTCAATTTTAGTAACTTCCTACTTTGACATTCATATCAGTATACTCCTCGCGATAATAAACCTGCCTTTTGTTTTCATGGGTTATAAAAAAATAGGAAAAACTTTCGCAGTTCAAGCCTTGATTGCGGTAATGTTGCTGGCAGCTGCCATGTACTTAATTCAATTTTCGGTTTTCACCAATGATAGGGTTTTAATTGCAGTTTTCGGCGGGTTCTTTACCGGTCTGGGAATTGGCTTTGTTATCAAAGGCGGCGGTGTTATCGATGGATTTGATGTGATCGGTGAATATACAGGACGAAAGACTTCTTTCTCATCTGGTGAAATTATTCTTGCCCTCAACATCCTGATGATCCTGGGTGCGGCTTTTGAATTTGGTATAGAAAGTGCCATGTATTCCATACTTGTATATTTCGTTGCATTAAAAACAACGAATTATGTGGTTGACGGATTCGAGGAATTCACTGCCCTCACCATTGTATCCAGAGAACATGATCTTATAAAAGAACTCATTGTTAACGACTTTGGTAAGGCGCTTACTGTATATAAAGGTGTCCGCGGTTATCTCCCTGGTTCAAACTCTTCCATTGTTGGCTGTGATATTATTATGGTTGTTGTTACTAGACTGGAAATTTACCGGATTAAAGAAGCAGTCATGAAGATCGATCCAAAGGCCTTTCTTTTCATGAACAGTATCAATGAAGTTAAAGGCGGGGTTATTAAACAAACCAAAATTACACACTGAAAAGGCTGATACTTTATTTTAAGTACTTGTTTCTGAAATTATAGACCATACACTTTACAATTTAATTTTACTGATTATCCTATGGAACTTACTGATCTAGAGAAACTTAGATTTCCTGTTGGGAAATTTTCCCCACCACAACTGATAAGCCAATCCGATTTGGATCATTGGATCTCAGAACTGGCGGATTTCCCGGTTGCTTTAGAAAGTCTTGTTGGAAATTTGTCCGGAATACAGTTGGAATGGCCCTACCGGCCCGGAGGATGGAACATCCGGCAGGTAGTGCATCATTGTGCCGACAGTCATATGAACAGTTTGATTCGGTTTAAACTGGCATTGACAGAAAAGACACCCGTTATCAAACCCTATGAAGAAGACCTTTGGGCAGAATTACCCGATTACCAGAGTCCGGTTGCGGATTCACTGGACATCATCATGGGGGTTCACAAGCGTTGGGTTAACTTGCTCAAGCAAATGAATGAGGAACAATTCAACAAAACTTTTCTTCACCCTGCGAGCAATAAAATATTCACTTTGAAAGAAGCCCTGGCACTTTATGCCTGGCATTCAAAACACCACCTGGCACATATAAAACAAGCTTTGCAGTTTCAGGGAGTGTTTGATTGAAATGGTTATGGGATAAATAAAGGAACTGGCTTTCATCGATTCATAAAAACCGGAATACAGGTACAAATCCTATATACAAATTAATACCCTGATGGTCTTAAGAGCTTGTACCCAAGAGCATCTATAAAAACAAAAAATATTCCTTCGAAGTTTCCCAACTTCGAAATGTGAGGGAGCAGAAAAAGTAAAACCATAAAAGTTTTTAGGTTGCCAATGAAATTGAAATGTGGCATCTTAAACCTGGCCTCAAAGAAAAAAGGCCGGCCAGGAATTGAGATCAATATCAAGGCTTAGTAAGACGAGAAATTTACCCGATGGCGAGGCGGGCTTCGGTTGGCTATGAGAAGGTCACTTTGCCGCGGTTAGCATTGATAAAGGTCGGGTTCATTTTTATTTGCAGCCTAGATCTTTCCCGCCTGTATGAACATCCGTTCGGACGGGTTGCTTCTTTTTTATTCATGCCTTATTTATTGATTTTTGTATTGATTCGCATGTTCGCTTCGCTCATGCTATGATATGCTTCGCAGTTCATCAATGGAAACTGCGAAGCCTGCCAACAGCAGGCAAGCACTTCACGAACACCAAATCCAACAAATAGTAAGTGAGTAAAAAGAAGAAATAATCCCGAAACAGGCAGACTTCGGAAATCATGGTCATTATTACAACAACAATTCTTATTGTCCGATGAAATCCCCATTGTCCTAGGGATGACATTTTTGGTCTTAAAACCGATTCTTATATACCCTAATCAAACAAAATTTCCGGAGCCGGAACCCTCAGTGCTGCCTTATGGCTAATT
>JBFYPZ010000100.1:0-7760 GCA_041303035.1 Flavobacteriaceae bacterium | reverse complement strand
CCTGCTCTTTTCGTCTTCGTCAAAAATATCCTTCAGTTTGATGTTGGGGATCAGTTTTGCGATGCGGTCAGCATCCGACAGGGGAAGGTCAAGCACCCGGGCTGTATCCCTGATAGAGGATTTTGCTGCCATGGTGCCATAGGTAATAATTTGAGCTACCTGGTTCGCCCCGTATTTTTTGATCACATAGTCGATTACACTTTGCCTGCCTTCATCATCAAAATCGATATCGATATCGGGCAGTGAAACACGGTCCGGGTTTAAAAAACGCTCAAAAAGCAGGTCGTATTTGATGGGATCTATATTGGTTATTGCAAGGCAATAGGCAACGGCTGAACCCGCTGCAGAGCCTCGTCCCGGGCCCACGGATACGCCCATGTTTCTCGCCTCGCGGATAAAGTCCTCAACGATCAAAAAGTACCCCGGATAATTGGTCTTTTCAATAACCTGCAGCTCGAAATCAAGCCTTTCACGGATCGTATCCGTCAGTTCCGGATATCTTCTCTTCGCTCCTTCATAGGTCAGAAATCGCAAATAGGCATTTTCACCCCTTTTTCCTTCATCCTTCAGATCTTCTGCTTCCTGAAATTCTTCCGGGATCTGAAATTTTGGCAGCAAAACATTTCTCGAGAGCTGGTAAGGCTCTATTTTATCAGCAATTTCCCGGGTATTGATGATGGCCTCAGGCAGATCCCTGAACAAGGTCTTCATCTCTTCCTGGCTCTTGAAATAGTATTCGTGGTTGGGCATACCATAGCGAAAGCCGCGGCCACGACCAATAGGCGTATGTACTTTTTCACCTTCCTTCACACAGAGCAAAACATCATGGGATTCGGCTTCATCCTGGTTGATATAGAAATTGTCATTGGCTGCAACGACCTTTACCCCGTGTTTTTTTGAAAAGGCGAGCAATACTTCATTGACATGCTTTTCATTTTCCTGATCGTGTCTGCTGAGCTCCAGATAAAAATCTTCACCAAATTGTTCTTTCCACCATATAAGTGCTTCTTCAGCCTGGTTCTCACCTACGTTCAGGATCTTGCTCGGGATCTCTCCAAACATACCTCCGCTCAGCACAATAAGGTCATTTTTGTACTGTTCCACGAGCTTTTTATCGATTCTGGGTACGTAGTAGAATCCGTCTATATATGCCCGGGAGGTCATTTTTGCCAGATTGTGGTATCCGTTCTTGTTCTTCGCAAGAAAAACAATTTGGTACCCATTGTCCTTGTGACTTCTGTCCCGGTGATTCTCACAAACAAAAAATTCACAACCGATGATGGGTTTCAGGGGCACTTCTGCTTTCGCATTGTGCAGTTGTACTTCCTTTGCAAAAAGAAAGGCACCCATCATGTTTCCCAGATCGGTCAAGGCTACAGCGGGCATTTTATACCTGACTGCCGCTGCCACCAGATCTGAAATACTGGCTGTTGATTGCAACACAGAAAACTGAGAATGGTTGTGCAGATGTACAAAACTAGTCTCTGTCAATGATTCCGGTGCCGCAGTTTCCTTTTTGTCTGCCGGGGTTTTCTGCAGACTTTTTTTAATTTGCTGACTTTCCTCTTTCAGATTGAGGTGTTCGAATCCGGACAATTTGATTGGATTGGGGTTCACCGCAACAAATTGAGCCATCTCCTCATCACTGCAGTCCAATTCTTTGTTGGAGTAGTTCCCTTGTCTAACCAGTTCGAGAAAACAACGTGTCGTCACTTCTACATCGGATGTGGCGTTGTGTGCTTCCTTAAAATCTTCCTGAAACAGCTTCCGGTGTAACTCAGACAGGGTGGGCAATTTAAATTTGCCTCCTTTTCCTCCGGGTATCTCGCAGATCACAGCTGTTTTTTCTGTGCAGGTATCCAATACAGGAAGTTCCTGTAAATTTGTATTAATTCCCGCACGGAAGTATTCACAGGCCACAACAGGTATATCAAATCCAACATTGTGCCCGACCACAAATTTTGATTTCTTTAAAACTTCATTAAAAAGGACGAGTACTTCTGCCAAACCTGATCCTTTTTGCATAGCCAGGTCAGTTGAAATGCCATGTATCCTTTCCGCATCAAAGGGTATATTGAAACCATCAGGCCGTATCAAAAAATCGCGGTTTTCAAGAAGTCTTCCCGAAACGTCATGCAATTGCCATGCGATCTGCACAACCCTGGGCCAGTTATCCGTATCGGTAACAGAAGCGTTATAATTCTTCGGCAAACCAGTGGTTTCCGTATCAAAAATCAAATACATGCGGGGATTATTTTGTTGAATTACGATTGGCTAAATTTAAGTAAAATCAGCGTTCCCGAACACAACAACTCAAACAAATTTATCAACAAAGTCGAGCTGCTCTTTGCCTTGAGGCTATTTTTTTGAATGTTATGCAATTACCTATTATCAATAAAAAACTGTTTAAAAATATTTTGAAGGCTAACAATTGTCATAAACCATCATTTTTTTTAACCGTAACTTTGATCCTGTAAGTTTAAGGCAATGAATGTTAAGGATATGAAAGAGCCTGATATACATAGTTTAATGACCGATCAACACAGCATAAGGCATGCGGGGACTGTTTCAAAAATTTCAGGAAATACAGTTACCGTCAGATTAAACGGCAATATAAATTGCTCAGGCTGCAGCTCAAAGTCAGCCTGTGGGATGGCGGAATCAGAATCCAAAGAGATCGAACTGCAAGACCAGGGAAATACCTTTAAAATAAACGAATCAGTTGAGCTTGTTCTGGAAAAAAATCTGGGTTTCAAAGCGGTGATCTGGGCATATATTTTCCCATTCATACTCATGCTCAGCAGCCTTTTTATTTCTCTGGCCTTTTTTACAGAACCGGTTTCGGGACTCATAGCTCTGTTTGTGCTGATACCTTATTATGCGGTGCTCTATTTTTCAAAAAATATTTTTCAACGGGTTTTTAAACTCTCGCTAATTAAAAATCTATCAGCATGACAGAATCTATCATCTACAGTGTGGTATTGCTGGCTGTTTTGGGCGGCCTTGCGGCAATGGTGTTATACGCTGTTTCCAAAAAGTTCTATGTTTATGAGAATCCGCTGATCGCAGAGGTAGAAGCCCTGCTTCCTGCCGCAAACTGCGCCGGTTGTGGCTCACCCGGCTGCAAATCCTTTGCGGACAAACTGGTAAATACAGAGGATATTTCGGCCCTTTTCTGCCCGGTGGGCGGTAATGAGGTCATGAAGTCGATTGCCGAAAAATTAGGTAAAGTTGTGGCCGAAAAAGACCCTACGGTGGCTGTATTGCGCTGTCAGGGAAGTTGTGATGTACGGCCAAAGACCTCACTTTTCCAGGGACCCAAATCCTGTGCAATTTCTGCTCTGATTTACAGCGGGGAAACCGATTGCCAGTACGGCTGTTTAGGTGACGGCGACTGCGTGACCGCTTGTAAATTTGACGCCATGTATATGGATGAAAGTACAGAATTGCCGGTAATCATTACGGATAAATGTACTTCATGCGGAGCCTGCGTAACGGCTTGTCCGAGAAATATCATTGAAATGAGACCACGGAACAAAAGAGATCTGAAGATCTATGTGGGCTGTTTGAATGAAGACAAGGGAGGCATCGCCAAAAAATCATGTGAACTGGCCTGTATCGGCTGTTCAAAATGTATAGATGTGTGCACAAAAGGAGCGATCACGATCGAAAATAATCTGGCCTATATTGATGGTCTGCACTGTACCCTTTGCAGAAAATGTGTGGAGGTTTGTCCGACACATTCCATAGTTGAAACCAATTTCCCCCCAAGGAAAGAAAAAAAGCCGGAGATAAAAGAAGCTACACAGGAATCCATTAAAACTGAGGCAGATGCTTAGGACTTTCAGAAAGGGAGGTATTCATCCTCCGGACAACAAATTAACAGCCGGTACAGCCATAAAAAGATTACCGGTGCCGGGTGTGGTGTATGTTCCCATTGCGCAGCATATAGGTATTCCCTCTGAAATTATCGTTGAAACCAAAGAAAAAGTTACGGTTGGTCAGGTGATAGCCAGGTCGGGAGGATTCGTTTCAACCAATATCCACGCTCCTGTGGCCGGCACGGTTACCAAGCTGGATAAGATCGTGGACAGCAGCGGATACAAAAAACAGTGTATCGTCATAAGAACCGATGGCAAGGACATCGCCAATATTGAAGAAACCATATTCCCGTTAAAAAAGGAAATCGCCCTGGGCCCCAAAGAGATCATAAGCCGCATTCAGGATTACGGTATTGTTGGTCTGGGTGGCGCAACTTTTCCTTCTCATGTAAAACTGGCAGGAAGGCCTGAAACCAAATTAGACTACCTCATCGTGAACGGTGTGGAATGCGAACCTTACCTCACGGCAGACCACAGGTTAATGCTCGAAAAAGCAGAAGAAATAATCGTGGGCATTAAAATTGTGATGCTTGCACTGGGTATAAACAAAGCCATTGTTGGTATAGAGAACAACAAGAAAGATGCTGTTGCACTCTTTAAAAAATTGACAGAAAATGAGTCCGGCATACAAGTAGCTGCGCTTCAGGTAAAATATCCACAGGGGAGCGAAAAACAACTGATCAGCGCACTGTTAAAAAGGGAGGTTCCCAAGAATGGCCTGCCACCGGATGTGGGTGTTGTTGTGAACAATGTGGGTACCCTCTTTGCGATCTATGAAGCCGTCCAGTACGACAAGCCTTTAACCGAAAGGGTTGTGACCGTGACCGGAAAAAAGATAAAAAACCCCGCTAATTTTTGGGTAAAAATTGGTACCCCGATCTCGGATCTCATCAATGAGGTCGGCGGTATGCCGGAAGGCCAGTACAAGCTGATCAACGGCGGACCGATGATGGGTAAGGCACTCAAGAATGCTGATGTGCCTGTTACCAAAGGAACTTCGGGAATATTGGTAATCTCAGAAGAAGAGGCGCTCAGAAAGGAAGTTCAGAATTGTATCCGTTGCGGTGAATGCGTTTACGTATGCCCGATGGGCCTGGAACCGCATTTGTTGATGAGTTTATCTGAAAAAGCCCTATTCGACAGGGCCCTTTCTGAAGACATCCTCACCTGTATCGAATGCGGATCCTGCAGTTATGTCTGCCCTTCCAACCGGCCCTTACTCGATTACATCCGGTTTGGAAAACTCAGTGCAAAAAAATTAGAAATAAGTAAAAATTAAAAATGCACATGGAAACGATAGTAGTATCCGCTTCACCCCATATCCATTCCGACCGCACCTCCAGAAAACTAATGTATGACGTGGTGATCGCGCTGGTTCCGGCCTTTTTAGTGTCTTTATACCTTTTTGGAATAAGTGCGTTCATTGTAACTGCGGTTGCCATCATCTCCTGCCTGTTCTTCGAATTTGTCATACAGAAATACGTATTAAAAACAGCTACAACGATAAGTGATGGTTCTGCCCTCCTTACAGGTATCCTGTTGGCATTTAACCTTCCATCCAACATACCGGTTTGGATGATCATTGTGGGTAGTCTTGTGGCTATTGGCATTGCGAAACTTTCTTTCGGTGGACTGGGATTTAATATTTTCAATCCCGCTCTTGTGGCCAGGGTATTTTTACTGGTTTCCTTTCCGGTGCAAATGACCAGCTGGCCAAGCCCCGTTGTCAACAATACTTCCTTAGCCGATGCCGTTACCGGTGCTACTCCGCTGGGAATTGTCAAGGAGGGCCTGCAATACGGTGAAACCATGACTGAACTAAGCAGCAAGATACCCTCTCTTTCTGAGCTTTTTTTGGGTATTTCAGGAGGTTCGATCGGTGAAATGTCCGGTCTGGCACTTTTGCTCGGAGGTATTTATCTGCTTGTCAGAAGGGTTATTTCATGGCATATTCCTGTTACCATGCTGCTTACCATCGCTGTGATGACCGGAATTTTCTGGCTGGTCGACCCGCTGCACTATGCAGATCCACTGTTTCACCTTTTCGCAGGCGGTGCCATTCTGGGTGCATTTTTTATGGCAACCGATCTGGTGACAAGCCCGGTAACCAGAAAAGGTATGGTCATCTTTGCAGTCGGAATTGGTGCGATTACGGTGGTGATCCGCTTGTTTGGCGCCTATCCTGAAGGTGTTTCCTTTGCAATTTTGATCATGAACGCTCTTGTTCCTCTGATCAACAAGTATTTTAAGCCGAGGAGGTTTGGCGAGAAAATAAAATTTAAAATGGTGTAGGTATGGGAAAGTCTGATTCGAATTTTAAAGCGATGGTTGGCACCCTGCTGGTTATTACCATCATTTCAGGTGCCTTGCTTGGAGCTATCAATAACCTGACACTAGAACCCAAGGCACAAGCCAAAATGGCTCAGAAAATCAAGGCTTTAAAACTGGTTTTACCCGAATTCGACAACAATCCGGTGGATGAAGTTAAAATGGTGACATTGTTGGGTACCACTGACAGCACGGAAATCTTTCCGGCACTAAAAAATGGAGTTCAGGTTGGGGCGGCTGTCGTTGGTTCTTCTGAAAAAGGATTTAGCGGAACCATTAAAATTATGGTCGGTTTCAATGCCGATGGCACCATCAAAAACATAGCCGTTTTGGAACAGAAGGAAACACCGGGACTGGGGACAAAAATAAAGGACGAAAAGTTTTTGCAGCAATTCAGAACCCGGAATCCTTCAGAAATGAAGCTAAAAGTAACCAAAGACGGGGGTGAAGTCGATGCACTTACCGGCGCAACTATCACAACCAGAGCTTTTTGCGAGGCAACCCAAAATGCCTGGGATGCATTCGAAAACAACAGGAAGACACTTGCAACACAAAAAAACTAGGAGCTATGGCAAAAACTTTAAGTCCTAAGGAAAATTTCTACAAAGGAATTTTAAAAGAAAATCCGGTCTTTGTCATGCTGCTGGGCATGTGTCCAACCCTGGGTGTTACTTCCTCTGCCACGAACGGATTCGGTATGGGTGTGGCCACTCTTTTTGTATTATTGATGTCAAATATTGCCGTTTCACTTGTAAAAACCAGAATTCCTGACAAGGTCAGAATACCGGCCTTTATTATTATTATTGCCTCTTTTGTTACCGTAGTAGAAATGCTCCTCGAAGCCTATGTACCATTTTTGTACGAACAGTTGGGGATTTTTATACCGCTCATTGTGGTCAACTGTATTATTTTGGGCCGCGCCGAAGCCTTTGCCTCAAAAAATAACCTGAAAGATTCTGTCCTTGACGCTCTGGGCATGGGACTTGGTTTTGTAATGTCGCTGACCCTACTGCTGCTTCCGTGTATGAAGCACCGTTAACTCGTAGGGTGAGGATTACTTTGTAGGCTACGTTCCAGCGTCCATCTGAGTTGTCTTCGTAGGCTAGTTCAGCGGTGTTTACGTCTGCTGACCAGTTGAGGAACCCGAAGATACGGTTCATGTGGGCTTTAACATCCCACGCTTCTAGGTAGGAGAGGGAACGTCCTCCGCCACCTTTACGTTGAGCGATCCGGTCGCCGTTGATTCCTTTGAGAAGGATTTCTTGTTGTTTGCTTGTAATCATTCTTATCACCTGTTTCCTGTTTGTAGTTATATGGTGTACTTTACTCCCTATGTATCACTATGTCAATCACCAAGCCATAAATGAGTTCTTCAAGCCTATGGAAATAGAAACAGACCCAAAGGTACGACTCGAACTTATCACCCACCTACAACCAGAGGTCATAGACAGGCTGGTAACCCAAATAGCATTAACCTGTTATGAACTTAAACTAATTGACTGGTCAACAGGGCAAATAGCCGAAGCATTTGGGCTTAGCGAACGGAAAGTT
>JBFYPZ010000099.1:0-7765 GCA_041303035.1 Flavobacteriaceae bacterium | reverse complement strand
GCCTTGGCGGCGGCGTATTGCGGGCTGACCCGTGCCAACCACAATGATATTGATGTAGCTGCTGAGGCGCTGAAATTTGCCAAAAGGCCGCGAATCCATACCGGGATAGGCACTTCTGACAGTCATATCCGGTATAAATTCAATTCCACACCCGAGAAAATAATAGAAAGAGCGGTTGAAGCCGTGAAATACGCCAAATCCTATGTGGAGGACATTGAATTTTATGCGGAAGACGCCGGGAGAACGGACAATGCCTATCTGGCCAGGGTTTGTGAAGCAGTGATCAAAGCAGGGGCTACGGTTTTAAACATACCTGATACTACCGGATATTGTCTGCCGGAAGAATACGGGGCAAAAATCAAATATCTGAAGGACCATGTAAAAAATATTGACCGTGTTGTTCTGTCCTGCCACTGTCACAACGACCTCGGTCTGGCAACAGCCAATTCCATTGCAGGTGTTCAGAATGGTGCGCGGCAAATTGAATGCACAATTAATGGCATTGGCGAAAGAGCCGGAAATACAGCGCTGGAAGAGGTAGTGATGATCCTGAAACAACATCCGTATCTCAATTTGACCACCGGAATAAATACCAAGTTGCTTTACAGTACCAGCCAGTTGGTGCAACAAAAAATGGGTATCGCCGTTCAGCCCAATAAATCGGTTGTAGGCGAAAATGCTTTTGCCCACAGCTCGGGCATACATCAGGATGGCGTGATCAAAAACCGTGAGACCTATGAGATCATGAACCCTGAAGATGTGGGTGTATCCCATTCCTCAATAGTGCTCACAGCCAGAAGCGGTCGCGCAGCCCTGGCCTATCGTGCTAAAAACCTGGGCTATCATCTTACAAAAGATGAACTCGATATCCTGTATCCGGAATTTTTAAACTGGGCCGATATAAACAAAGAGGTCAATGATGAAGGAATTCACCAATTAATGGAAAATTGTAAGGTTAATTTTTCTAAATTGCAGCATCATTAAATGACAGGTCATGAAATTGAAAATCGCTGTTTTACCCGGAGATGGTATAGGTAAAGAAATTACCGATCAGGGTGTAAAAGTGCTGCAGGCAATTGCCAGAAAATTTAATCATCAATTCACATTCACAACAGCCGATATAGGCGCTGCCGCCATAGAAAAAACAGGAAATCCGCTACCTGACGCCACTATAGAAGTTTGTAAAAAATCTGATGCCGTTCTTTTTGGGGCCATCGGCGACCCTAAATACGACAATGACCCGGATGCAAAGGTGCGTCCGGAACAAGGATATCTCAAACTCAGAAAAGAACTGGAACTGTTTGTCAATATCAGGCCTATCCGGGTTTTTGAGGGACTCGCCCATAAATCTCCGCTAAAAGCAACCGTCATTAAAAATACAGACTTTGTCATTTTAAGCCAGCCCTCCGGCGGCATCTATTTTGGTGAAAAAAAACTAAGCGACAATGGTAAAACGGCTTCCGACAGCTCTGTTTATCATGCAGAGGAAATTGATAAGATTGCGCACTGGGCCTTTAAATTTGCCCGGACCAGAAATAAAAAGCTGACACTGATTGACAAGGCGAATATGCTGGAAACCTCCAGGTTATGGCGAAAAAGATTGCAGGTGATCTCACAGGAATATCCGGATGTGTACCTGAGCTATATGTTCATTGAAAATGCCTCTATGCAGCTGATTCTGAATCCACGCCAATTTGACGTGATCCTGACCGAAGGTATTTTTGGTGATATGCTCTCAGCCTCAGCCAGTGCAATTGCAGGTTCGGTAGGTTTATCTGCTTCGGCATCCCTCGGAGAAAAAAATTCCCTGTTCGAACCTATACACGGGGCCTATGTGCTTGCCAAGGGTAAAAATATTGCCAATCCCATTGCAACGATCTTATCAGCAGCCATGATGCTGGAACATTTTGAACTTTTTGAAGAAGCCGACAGCCTCAGATCTGCGATCGATAAATCCATTGAACTTGAGATCACTACAGCGGATATCAATTCCTCCCAAAAATTTACTACCACAGATGTGGGCAATTTTATACATGATTTTATTATAGACAAGAAAAGTGTGCTAACCCATATTGAAAATATCAGTTTAGGGCAATCTACCATTATTTAAATATGGCTTGAAGATATATTCATTTCATTTTCTGCTTCAGGCAGACTCAATAACTTTATTATGAATGTAACGGAAGCAATCAACCACAGGAGGTCTGTTAGAAAATACGACCCCAACAAACCCATTGATACCGCAATTGTAAAGGCCTGTCTGGAAAAAGCACGGCTTGCCCCCAGCAGCAGCAACCTGCAGTTGTACGAGTTCTACCATGTTGTTTCAGAATCGCTGTTGAAAAAGATTTCTGCTGCCTGTTTTGATCAGCCCGCGGCAAAAACTGCCCGGCAAATGGTGGTCTTTGTAACCAGAAAAGATCTGTGGAGAAAAAGGAGCAAAGCCAATCTGCATTTCGTGCAGCATCATTTGAAAAAGCCTGTCAGTGACCACACAAAAAGGGAAAAACTACTGTTGGCCTATTATTCCAAGATCATGCCTATTACTTATTTTGATTTTATTGGTATTTTCGGATTTATAAAATACGCCATTTTCTGGGTGATCGGGCTCTTTCGGCCGGTATACAGGCAAGTTCGTCAAAGCGATATGCGTATTGTAGCACATAAAAGTGCGGGACTGGCCGCCCAGACCTTTATGCTGGCCATGGCCGAAGCCGGTTATGATACCTGTCCCATGGAAGGGCACGACTCCCTGCGTATCAAGAAAGCCCTGAATTTACCCTTTTGGGCTGAGATCAATATGGTGGTATCCTGTGGTATTCGTTTGCCTGAGGGTATTTACGGAGAACGGTTCAGAATACCCTTTGAAGAAGTCTATTTTTTAAAGTAGGCTTTTCTGCTCATTCATAAACAAAAAAATATCTTAAACAACCCCCCATGAAACTGGAAAAGATCATCAGCGAAATTCAGGCTAACAAGGTCAGCCACAAACTGGATTTCAGATTAAAAACAAAAACTGAAGCCTTTACCCAGCTTTTATTCTGCACCCTGTTCGACACCAATGTTTCGGTGCCTGATCATATCGAAAAATTAAAAATATCCTTTGACGAGATCAAAGAAATAGCCCATAAATACTATGTTTTTGATTGCCAGAATATCTGGAATGATTTTCTTGACGGGCTGCCCTCCGTACTTCGAAAACTGAACAGCGATGCCGCCTCAATTGAACAGAACGACCCCGCATCCAACAGCATGGACGAGGTGTATATGGGCTATCCCGGTTTCTTTGCCATCGCCGTTTACCGGCTGAGCAATTTGTTCTTTACCCTGAAAATGCCGCTGATACCGCGATTGATGAGCGAATATGCACATAGTCTGACGGGTATTGACATCCATCCGGGTGCGAGCATCGGTACTCCGTTCTTTATTGACCATGGCACCGGGGTCGTGATCGGCGAGACCAGTATTATCAAAAACAATGTAAAGATCTATCAGGGTGTAACCCTTGGCGCTTTACAGGTGAGCAAGGACCTGAAAAATGTAAAAAGGCACCCAACCGTTGAAGACAATGTAACCATTTACGCCGGGGCGACCATACTGGGCGGGGAAACTGTTATTGGAAAAAACTGTGTGGTTGGCGGCAATGTATGGATCACTGAATCCATACCGGAAAATTCAATTGTTTACCACCAGTCTGAAATCAAATTAAAACAGAAAAAATAGATCCAGTTATGACCGCAAAGAACGTCCTTGAGCTGATCGGCAACACCCCTCTGGTAAAGTCAAACCACCTGCTTGAGAATAAAAACATCACGCTATGGTTCAAGATGGAAGGCCATAATCCGGGAGGCAGTGTTAAAGACCGGCCTGCCTACAACATGATTCGCGCAGCCCTGGAAAGAAAAGAGATCGACAAGAAAACCAGGCTGATTGAAGCTACCAGTGGAAATACGGGCATAGCGCTGGCCATGATCGCGCAACTTTTTGGCTTGGAAATTTCACTTGTAATGCCTGAAAATTCAACCCGGGAACGCGTGCAAACCATGGAGGCCTTCGGGGCAAAAGTCATTTTAACTCCCGCTTCCGGAGGCATTGAAGGTTCGAGAGATTACGCCGAAATCAAGGTAAAGGAAGAAGGGTTTTATATGCTCGACCAGTTTGCCAATCCCGACAACTGGAAAGCGCATTACCTGACAACAGGCCCGGAGATCTGGCGAGATACAAAAGGCTCCGTAACGCATTTTGTCTCGGCTATGGGAACGACCGGAACCATTATGGGAACTTCAACTTTTTTAAAAGAACAAAATAAATCCATACAGATCGTTGGTGCACAGCCTACCGATGATTCAAAGATTCCCGGCATCAGAAAATGGCCGGAAGCCTATCTGCCTAAAATATTTGACCGAAGCAGGGTGGATCAGGTTATTGAAGTGAGTGAAACCGAAGCCAGAGCCATGACCAAAAGGCTGGCCAAAGAGGAAGGCGTTTTTGCAGGAATGAGCAGCGGAGGGTCTGTGGCAGCAGCGCTCAAACTTGCCTCCACACTAAGCGAAGGAACCATAGTAGCCATTATCTGTGACCGGGGCGACAGGTATCTGTCATCGGATCTCTTTGCCTGATGTGATTCACGGCTGTATTTCGGCATACGATCACAGGAAGGTTTTTAGAGTATATATGGACCAAAGATTGGAAGGTTAAAAAGACCGAACATCAAATGATATCAAAATTCTAAGTCCTTTGTAATTCGAATTTACCTGTTCTTTTTCCTCCGTTCAGCTGAAAACTTTAAAGCGGATTCGACAGGAAATACGTAATATTGCAATGTCATCTGATTTTCATTAAAAAAGTTATATGAAAAGATCACTCATCCTTATTTCCGTCGGTTTATTAAACTTTCTGCACGGTATGTTTCATATCATTCAGTTTTTCCAGTCCATCCTGCTGGTTGCGTATTCTTTGGAAAAAGACAACCACCAGGATGAGGGTTTAATTTCACGGATTTTGCACCACCCTTTGTTTGCTCTTTTATGGGCTGTAGTAGGTATTTTTACACTGATTATCGGGGTCAAGGATTACAGGCATCACAAAAAATGCGGTGATCACAATGAGCATGAACATTGATGGGTCAGAAAGGATCATTGAAATGAAATTTTAACAATTTTTCTATAATTCATTACCTATATTGCATAAAAAATCACATTCCGATTTTTTTTAACTGATGAAGATAAAACTTAAATAAAAAAGCATTTTTTCGTAACGAAATGAAAAAATACAAGAATGGCATTTTTTATTTAATTACAATTCTCGCCTTCGTTGTTGTGATGTATTGGCTTGTGCTTTTAGGAACAGAAATGGAGCAGGGACGAAATATTGTTATCCCTGAATCGGGAAAGGGACAGTGGGGAAATTTTACAGATTCTCTGGTTCATAATTTGAAGCACCCCTTAGCTATACTTCTTGCACAGATTGTCACAATCATATTCGCTGCCCGAGTTTTCGGCTGGTTTAGTAAAAAAATCGGACAGCCTGCCGTGATTGGGGAAATAGCTGCGGGTATAATCCTTGGCCCCTCATTACTCGGCTTTTATTTTCCTGATTTCTTCGCTACCCTTTTTCCACAGCAATCCCTTGGTAATTTACAATTCCTTAGCCAAATTGGCTTGATCCTTTTTATGTTTGTTGTCGGTATGGAGCTGGACCTGACTGTTCTTAAAAACAGAGCTCAGGATGCCTTAGTAATCAGTCATGCCAGCATTGTTTTTCCATTTGCGCTGGGGATGGGTTTGGCCTACTTTATCTATGATTCCTTTGCGCCTGAAGGAGTACAATTTTTGTCATTTGGTTTGTTTTTGGGAATTGCAATGAGCATCACTGCTTTTCCTGTTCTTGCAAGGATAGTCCAGGAAAGAGGCCTGAACAAAACTAAACTCGGAACCATTGTAATTACCTGTGCTGCCATTGATGATATCACTGCCTGGTGTTTACTGGCTGCGGTGATTGCTATTGTAAAAGCAGGTTCGGTTTTAAGTTCACTCTATGTTATTGGTTTGGCGAGCATATATGTTCTGGTGATGATCAGATTTGTACGGCCGTTTTTAAAGCGTGTAGGCAACCTGCATTCGTCAAAAGAAAACCTGAGTAAACCTATTGTTGCGATATTCTTTCTCACATTGATCATTTCGTCCTATGCTACAGAAGTTATTGGGATCCATGCCTTATTCGGGGCATTTATGGCAGGAGCGATAATGCCTGATAATGTAAATTTCAGAAATATATTCATCGAAAAAGTTGAGGACGTTTCCCTGGTACTTTTACTTCCTCTATTCTTTGTGTTCACCGGTTTGCGAACAGAAATAGGACTACTGAACGATCCGTATTTATGGAAAATCACCGGCCTGATCATTCTTGTAGCCGTTGTTGGTAAGTTCATTGGCAGTGCACTAACAGCAAGATTTGTTGGGCAAAATTGGAAGGATAGTTTATCAATTGGTGCTTTGATGAACACGAGAGGATTAATGGAACTGATCGTGTTAAATATTGGTTATGATCTGGGTGTATTAACACCCGAAATATTTGCTATGGCGGTTATCATGGCCTTAGTTACCACATTTATGACCGGACCCGCATTGAACTTCATTGACTGGGTTTTCAGATCAAAAACAAATGAATTTCCAAAGGACAATAAGCAGGCAAGCATTTACAGGGTGTTGGTTTCCTTTGCAAACCCTGACCGGGCAAAATCCTTATTAAGACTGGCGAACGGACTTGTTAAAAAGTTAAACAGCAATGCTTCTGTAACTGCCATGCACCTTACCCTGAGTAACGAGCTGAACGCTTTTAATATTGAAGAATATGAAAAGGAAAGTTTTGCACCGGTCATTGAAGAATCTCAAAAATTAAATCAAAAAATAACAACCTTGTTCAAGGCCTCCAATGATATCAATTCAGATATAGCTGAAGTTGCCAATAAAGGCGATTACGACCTGCTGCTTATAGGCGTTGGGCAATCCATCTTTGAAGGCAGTTTATTGGGAAAAATTCTTGGCTTCACTACCCGTTTGATCAATCCTGACAGGTTGCTCAGTCAGGTAACAGGAAAAGAAAACCTTTTTGAAACTTCACCTTTTGATGACAGAACGAGAGAAATTTTATCAAAAAGCAGCGTTCCTGTTGGGGTTTTGCTCGACAAAGAACTGAAAACCATGGATAAGGTATTTTTACCCATTTTTACCGAAAGCGATAATTTCCTGATTACCTATGCACAAAAACTTATCCATAATTCCGGTTCTCAAATAACCATGTTGGATGTCTCAGGACAAATAAAAAACAAGCCCGAAATTAAAGAGGCTCTGCTTTCCATTGAGCAGTCAACCCCCAGGCAACTAACCTTTTTAAATGACATGGTGATTGACAGCTCGTTTCTAAAACAACAAGATCTTATGCTCATCAGCATTGAGAGCTGGAAGGAATTGGTAGAAACCAAAAGCCAGTGGCTTTCAGATATTCCGTCAACACTTATTCTTACAGAAATCAAGGATAAGGTGCAAATCCTGTAGGCCGACTTTGAACAAGGAATCAGAACCTATAAATCGATACTTTATCCCTGCCGCAAGGCCGGGGTGTGTTGACACAGATATTCTATGCAATTATGGCCCGAAGTCTTGTGACTTCGGGATTTCTATCCTACTTTTTATTCACTCAATATCTATTGGTTTTGGTGTTCATGATGTGCTTGCCTGCTGTTGGCAGGCTTCGCAATTGCTTG
>JBFYPZ010000098.1:0-8088 GCA_041303035.1 Flavobacteriaceae bacterium | reverse complement strand
CACCCCCGCTCTTCGAAGTCGACAGACTTCGGTAATTAAAGTCACTGTTATTATAGTGATTCATAAAGGCCATAAGATCCCCATTTTCATGGGGATGACGATAAAGGATAAAGTTTAAAGTAAAAACAATTCAAAATTCAAAATTATCCTGTCTCCTGATTCCGGTTTCCTGTCTCCTGATTCCTGATTCCCGGTTCTCAAATCTCATATCTCAATACTCAATACTATTCTTTACTTTACGACCATAAATCTTCCAGGGTATATGAACCACCTTCAAAAACCCAGAATGAACCGGACACGTAGCGATAGGCTTTGTCCAGTTTCGAGATCTGCAGCATTTCGCTTTCAGATAAATGGATCCCTTCCGCTTTTAGATTTTCAGCTATTCTGCCGGCATGAACGGATTTGGGTATTACTGAAGTGCCTCTTTGCAAAGCCCAGCTAATCAGGATCTGCGCGGGTGTGGCGTTTTTGGTTTTGGCTATTTCCTTTATAACACCGTCATCCAGCAGTTTCGGTTCGTTTTTTGCCTTTATCGCATCGGGCCTGTCGAAGGAGCCCAAAGGAGAATAAGCTGTCAGAAAAACGTCATGTGCTTTGCAATATGCCAACAGGTCCTCCTGTTGCAGGTAAGGATGGCATTCCACCTGATTTACCTCAGGCTTTATCCGCGCTGCTACAAGAATTTTTTCCAGATTTTTCTTTCCAAAATTAGAAACACCAATATGCCTTGTAAGCCCTTCATTCATTGCCGCTTCCATTCCTTTCCAGGTCTCTGTCAGGGGAATTTCACTGAGAGAAACCATGTCATTTGACGATTGAGGAAAAAGCACCTCCTTTTTTAAAGCAACAGGCCAATGGATGAGAAATAAGTCCAGATAGGTTGTTTGTAAATCGCTCAGGGTTTGTTTTAAAGCCGGGACTACTGATTCTTCGGCATGCGCATTATTCCAGAGTTTGGAGGTGATCCAAAGTTCTGCTCTGGTAACGATACCTTCTGCTATACATTCAGACAGGGCCTTACCTACTTCCTTTTCATTTCCGTATACAGGGGCACAATCTATATGTCTGTACCCTGCCTTGATCGCAGTTTTAACTGCATTGTACACTTCCCCGGGTTCTGATTTCCATGTTCCGAGTCCAAAGGCAGGCATTTTATCTCCATTTTTAAAACTATGTGATCTCATTTTTGTTTATTTTAAAGATGAAAAAGGCTCTTTGAGGTTAAAACACCCGGCAAAAAGAGCCTTTCTGATTTATACTTTTTTTAGGGCTTCCAGAATTCTCTCCGGTGATACAGGCATCCTGTTCACCCGTGCTCCACAGGCATCAAAAACAGCGTTGGCAATTGCTCCGCCGACACAAACTATGGCCGGCTCTCCACCACCCTCGGGTTTGGCATCCATTTTATCGACAAAAACACAAACTATGGGAGGTGTGTTTGAAAATCTAGTGATCTCATAATTGTTAAAATTACTCGTTTTCACATCGCCTCCTTCAAATTCAACCTCTTCAGACAGGGCATAACCAAGTCCCATTGTGAGACCGCCTTCTGTTTGCAGGACAGCCCCAAGCGGGTTAACTACCTGTCCCATATCCTGGGCACAGACCATCCGCACAGGTTGAATCTTTCCGGTCTTTTTATCGACAGAAACCTCAGCAATCAGGGCTACCATGGTGCCGGCATCTTCACCCAGGGCTATACCATAACCGTGCCCGGCTTTTTTTGTTTTTTCCCAGCCGAAGGTATTTGCAGCAAGTTTTAGCGCAGCAACCATCCTCTCATTCTTCAGATTATTCAGCCTGAAAGTCAGCGGATCAATTCCTGCAGCATGTGCAATGACATCGATATGCGATTCACGGGCAAAGGTTGTTGTATTGTTGCCCGGTGCACGCCAGGCACCGGTACCCAGTGGATGAATGCCTTTTTGATCGAACATTCTGGTTCTGTTATTGGGCACATCATAAAAAAGGTTGGTTCCTCTGGTACCTGCACAGTAAATATCAAATTCCCACAAGTTCAGCTTCCCGTTACCATCCACCCCGGCTGCCGATTTTACCACTGCTGCCGGCCTGAACTTATCATATAAAAACTCTTCATTCCTGCTCCATATCAGTTGAACGGGGTTACCACATAATTTCGCTATGGTGGCCGCTTCTACTGCCTGATCGTTATATATTTTTCCTCCAAAACCCCCTCCCAGAAAGATCTGCTTCAGGTGTACCTTTTCCAACGGCATCTCCAGGGCTTTTGCCACCGCTTCCCTTGTTCCGAACGGGGTTTGTGAAGAAGCCCACATGGTCAGCTTATCTCCTTCAAAATAACAGGTGGCCCCATGGGTTTCTATCGACGCATGTGCTTTATAACCGTCGTGGTAACTGGCTTCCTTCAAAGTTTTGGAAGTTTCTCTGCCAGTCTTGAGATCACCTCCTTCTTCAAATACCTTTCCTTCTTTTAAATTGTCTTCCAGATATTTAAATACGGTTTCATTATTTGCTTTAGCCGGGGGTGCTTCCCAGGAAACACGGATGCTTTTTGCGGCTTTGGCGGCAATTTCAGGATCTGTATGAACAACAGCCACCAGGTCGCCTTTTTCAATCAACCGGGCCCCTTCAAAGTTTTTTAAACCGGAGGCATCGACCTTCAGTTTTTTAGAACCATAAACTTGAGGCCTCACTATACTGGCGTAAACCATACCCGGCAATTTGATATCTCCCGTGTATTTTGCTTTTCCCGTAACCTTGGCTTCTGCATCAAGACTTATAAAGGACTTGCCTACGATTTTAAAATCCCTGGCCTTTTTGATCTCGGGTTTTTGTTCCAGGCTTTTTACGATCTTCTGACCTTTTGTAAGTTCGGCATAACTGATTTTTTTTGCCGGATTATCCTTTACATAAATGGTTCCTTCCTTAACTTCGAGTTGGTCCTTCGGTATTCCAAAACGCTCGGCTGCAAGACCGAGCAGCACTTCCCTTGCTTCAGCAGCTGCTGCGCGTAAAGGCGGATCGGCAAAACGGGTGGTGAGTGAACCCCAGGTACCTGCGTCATAGGGGCACAGCTCTGTGTCGCCCATAACCATATCAATATCATAAACAGAAACTCCGAGCTCTTCGGCCAGCACCATGGCCAGGGAGGTAATCACACCTTGTCCCATCTCTATCTTTCCGGTATAACAATCAACCCTACCGTTCTCCTTTACCCTGAGGTAGGCGTTAAAATTCAGATCCTCTGTAGGGCTGCTTTGTCCATAGAGTTCCGGCATGGCAAGATCTCCTATACAAAACACAACAACAATTCCTCCGCCGAGGTTTTTTAAAAACTTTCTCCTGTCGTACATGACCGGTTTTTCTGTTTGACCGAAAAACGGATCCATTATTTTATCTGTTCCCATAAGGTTACTTTTTATTCAATTCTTTAGCAGCTGTTTCAATAGCATCGACTATACGGTTATAAGAACCGCATCTGCACAGATTGGCATCCATGCCCTTTATGATTTCCTGTCTGTTAACATTGGGTGATTTCAATAACAAACCATAGGCATTCATGATCATGCCTGGAGTGCAGAAACCGCACTGCAGCGCATCGTGAGCAATAAAGGCTTTCTGCAAGGGATGCAAGGTACCACCGGCACTTAATCCTTCAATGGTGGTGATTTCTTTGCCTGCCAGGTCTTCTGCCGTGATCATGCAGGAGCGCACCGCCTCCTTATCCATGATTACCGTGCATGAACCGCATTCTCCCAAACCGCATCCGTACTTGGTACCTGTGTGGTCCAGATAGGTGCGAAGTACGGTGAGAACAGATTCATCCCCGTTAACCTGCACAGTAACCGGCTTACCATTTAACTTAAAACTGATCGTTTGTTTCATTGCATATTTTCTTAGAATCAATAATTTTTGTTTTAATAAGTCATAAATTTAGGAAATAATTCCTCAGGTTTTAAAAAATACATATTAAATAATGATAATAGCTGAAGGTCTCTGATTTGGCAAAATTCAGGCCGGAAGAACAAGCCAATTCCCTGAAAATTAAGATACAAATAATTTATTTTCTCGAGAATTATTAGTACCTTTAAGAGAATAATCAATTAACATTAATGTATTATCCTATGAAATCTTTACTAAAAATATGTGCAATTTTTATGCTTGGAATGGTCATAGCTGCCTGCAACAAGGCTGATAAAAGTACCATGGAAACCGGCAAACAGGAAACGGATTCAATTCCCGAAGCCCAGGTGTCAAAAGAACCCGGGACTATTTTTGAAAATGAATACGCCAGAGTTTTTATTGAATCCCTGGAACCGGGCGAGCAACAGACAGAGCATGAGGGTGTTTCGCGGGTTATATACTCCCTGAACGACTACCTGATTGAATGGAATGAAAACGGACAAAACCTGGGCACAAAAGAATGGAAAATGGGTGATGTACATTTTCATAAGCCAGGAAATCATTTTGCTAAAAACCTCTCAAACAAGCCTGCTGAATGGCTGGTATTTGTTAGGACCACAACTGAATTACCTGCCTGTGAATCCATGAATCCTAAAAAAGATGCCACCGCGTTCAACCAGGAATTCGCTTCACTGTTAAATGAGGACGAAAATTTTAAAGTGGTGAAGATCAAGCTAGGGCCCGGGAAAATGATACCAAAACACGACGGACTCAACCGATTGGTCTATTCCCTTTCCGATTACAAATTAAGTTATACTGATGAAAAAGGAATCAGCAATGATAAGGAATACAGGAAAGGTGACATGCACTGGCATGACGGATGTGCACACTCAATAAAAAATACGGGTACCACAGAGGCTGAGTTTGTTTTGGTGTCCTTTAAAAAATAATTTTAACATACATCCCTGGGGTGTGACTGTCACCCTGAACTGTTGTTTGCGGAACTGCTACTCCTTAGGGATTCAATCTATATTTTATACAGAATTATAAATGAAAATTTTTGAGTTATGAAAAAAGCAGGCATTTGGTTAGATCAAAAAGAGGCTAAAGTAATTACATTAAATGAGGGGGCTGAAGAAATCAAAACAATTTATTCTCAAATAGAAACCAGGGAAAGGATTCCCGGTGAATCCAGGACCTATACCAGGTTTGGAAAACAGTATTTTAGTGATGAAAAAACCAAAGAATTAAAGCTGGACTTGCACTTGAAACGATATTTAAACGAGGTTATTCAAACACTTGAAGACAAAGATGAGCTGATGATCTTTGGCCCGGGAAAGACCAAGAAAGAACTGGAAAAATTGATCCGAAACCACCCAGGAATGTACGCCAGATTAAAGGAAATAAGAATTGCAAAGCAAATGACCGAAAATCAAAAAGTAGCCTATGTAAAAGATTTTTTTGCAAACTGATCTTTTCCTACCCGGTGTCCGTTTGAAAATCAGCGCATCCTGCGACAAAATTCGCTCAAAATAACGGCTGTGGCTGTTGCCACATTCAGACTTTCGGTTTTATGCTCTTTTCCAAAACCTGGAATTGTAATTCTATCGGTTACCAGCTTTTCTATGCCGGAGGAAATTCCATTGGCTTCATTTCCCATAACAAGTATCAGATCCGGTTTCAAGTTGCACTGGTAGATCGAATTGCCCTTCAGGAAGGTTCCAAACACCGGCCTTCCGTCATTTTTCAGAAATTCTTCAAGGTCGCAGTAAACAATAGATACGCGGGCCAAAGAGCCCATACTTGCCTGCACCACTTTCGGATTATAGCAATCCGCCGTATTTTTTGAACAGACCAGCTGGTCAACGCCAAACCAGTCGCACAAACGGATGATCGTACCCAGATTCCCCGGATCATTGATTTCATCGAGTACCAAAGTCAGTCCCCTGTGAATTAACAACGGTTTTTGCGGTATTTCAAATACACCCAGTACCCCGTTGGGTGTTTTCAGGTTGCTAAGTTTTTTAAGGGTAGCAGCATCAACGGTAATGAGTGCTTCTGAATGAAAATTATTCTCGTATTCACTGGTTGCAAACAAATATTTTAAAACCATACCTCCCTCGATAAGCTCACGAACCAACTTTATTCCCTCAGCTGCAAAAAGCCCCAGTTCAAGCCGGTTCTTTTTTTGGTTGATTTGATTTAATAATTTGATATGCCTGTTGATTAACATGTAAATAGTGTTATTTTTGACAGAAACTTAAAATTGGGAAACTTGCCACAAACATATACAAAAATAGTATTCTTTGTGTTCTTTTTAATTGTATTTACATCTTGTAATACAACGAAATATATCCCTGATAATCAGAGTTTGCTCAGCGCGAATACCGTGGTAATCGACGGTAAAAAAACCAGTGAATCTGAGATCTACGATTATATAGTTCAACGCCCCAACAGCAAAGTTCTCGGTTTTCCCCTGGGTTTGAACATATACAATTACGGCGATCCCGAATTTGAGGATAACTATGAAAAATGGGTATTGAACCATCCTGAGACTGCAGGCTTTTTAAGTGATGTGTTTTCAGAAAAACAAACCGTAGTAGTTTATAATACGCACAAAGCCTTTAATGAATGGTACCTGAAAAAAGGCCAGCCACCGGTGCTTTTCAGCGAAGTTAAGGCCGCCAAAACCCTGAAGTCGTTTCAGGATTACTTCTTCACCCAGGGATATTTTGATGCCCAGGTCAGTTATGAGCTCGATACCTCCAAAGCGAAAGAAACTGAGGTCATTTATAATGTAACAACGAACAAGCGGTATAAAATCGATACCATCAAAATAGATATCGCCTCTCCGGTGCTTGACTCCATTTATAAAAAACACCAAAAGAAATCCTTGCTGGCGGAAGGAGATCCCTTTGTTTTTGAAACTTTTGAAAAGGAAAAGAACAGGTTGAACAACCTCTTTAAAAATTCCGGCATCTATCATTTCAATCCCGGTTCAATTGGTTACTGGACAGACTCCCTGGACCTGCCAAAAGAAAAATTTATTACCCTAAAAATTCCGGAAAGGGTTGTTGCTGCCGGGGACAGTATTTCCTTTAAACCCTATAAGGTTCAAAGATATAGGGATGTAAAAGTTTATATTGATTTTGAATCAAAAAAAGCCAAAGAAACCGCCCTGGATTCTGCAAGTTATGAGGGCATAACCTATTATTCTCCCAATAAACTCAAATATAAACCCAAACGCCTGGATGATGCCCTTTTCATTTACCCCGACAGCATCTTCAGGCTGAATGATGTGAATCTGACACTCAGTCACTTGCGGAAAACCCAGAATTTCAAGGCAGCAATGAATATTGACCTCATTGAAAAAGACGATGAATCTCTGGATGCAGAAATCTATCTGAAGTCGAATAAAAAGTATGCCATAACCTTTGACCTGGATGCCACAACCTCCAATACCAAACCGTTTGGAATACTGGGAAAATCATCATTTATTGACCGGAATGCATTCAGAGGAACAGAGATATTCGAAGTTTCTTTTCAGGGCTCCCTATTGAATGTTTCACAGGATGCCGGTATTGAGGACTCCGGTTTTTTTAATGCCTGGGAATTTCTCGCCAATACCTCACTGAGCATCCCCAGAATCTTTTTCCCTTTTAACACAGATAAATTGATAACAAAAGAGATGACGCTGGGTCATAAGATTGAACTTTTTAATTTTCAGTACATAAAAAACCAGAATATCGACAATTATTTCTTGGTATATAATTCCGAATACGAAAAGCTGAATGAGGTATCGGAATCTCTCTTTGATGAAACTCTGCCTCAGAACAACGATGAAATTCTGGTCTTTATGGATGAGATTCTCGATCCGGCAAACGGTTATGAGCAAAGTAACTTGGATGAATACAATACAGTTTCCGATGTAGATGAGCTTCGGGAGATCCTTATCGAGGATGTGCTGGTGCCGGTTATTTCTTATACAGCCAATTACAGCACAAAGGAAAATCTGAGTGACCAGGATTTCTATTTTCTCTCGGCCAGAATTGTAGCTGCCGGAAATTTATCGACAACAATCGCTCAATCAACAAATGAAGAAGGGCAAAAAACAATGTTCGATTTGCCGATTGCTCAATACCTGAAGACTGAGTTTGAATTCAAAAGATATTGGAACCCCAATGGCAGCAATGTTTTTGT
>JBFYPZ010000097.1:0-8047 GCA_041303035.1 Flavobacteriaceae bacterium | reverse complement strand
TTATGAAAATGGGTTTTATACTTTTAGAAATGGTTTGTTGGAAAAATGGGGTGGAGATTCAAATGAGTTATTGTCAAAAGTTAGTGTCTATGACGGTATTAGATTAAAAGATAACGGTTTTGCACTTGGAACAATATCTCACGGTTTAATATATTTGAATGAAAAAGGAGATTTACTTTATCAGATAGATCAAAATAAAGGAATATTAAATAATACCGTCTTGTCGCTATTTGAGGATGCAGATAACAATATCTGGTTAGGACTTGATAATGGAATCAGTTATGTCAATACAAAGTCACCATTCAGGGAATACACGGATGATAAAGGAATATTAGGCAGCGTTTATACTTCAGCAATTAACAACGGTAATTTGTATTTGGGAACGAATCAAGGGCTGTTTTATAAAAATCTTAAAAACAAGAATGGTTTTAGTATTATTCCGGGTACCCAAGGTCAAGTATGGAGTTTAAAGGTTATAGATCAAACACTATTTTGTTGCCATGACTCAGGAACTTACACAATTAAAGACAATCAGGCAGAAAAAATATCAAATATCAAAGGGACCTGGGGTATAACCAAATTAAATGACAGCTCCGATTTTTTGCTCCAGGGTAATTATGATGGATTATATATTTTAGAAAGGTCAAACAATACCTGGCGCCTGAAGAATAAGATTGAAGGCTTTAATAATTCATCCAGATATTTTGAACCTTTTGGAAACAAAATCTTCGTAAATCATGAATACAAAGGAGTCTTTACCATAACAGTCGATAGCACTTTTTCAGAAGTGACAAAGGTTTCTATTGATACATTAATTAAAGGTGCTGAATCTGGAATTATCAAGTATAATGATAATTTATTGTATTCATATAGTAAAGGCATTTATCGGTATGACCGGGCCAGTGAAAAATTCATTAGAGATGGTATTTTAAGTAATATTTATACTGAGGATGGCTATGTTTCCGGAAAGTTGATGATTGATGAAAAAGACAATAAGCTATGGATTTTTACTAATTCACATATAAGTTTCATATCTCCGGGAGAGCTGTCAACATCACCAAAAATTAATCGGTTTCCTTTAAAAAAAGAAGTGAGAAGCGGGATCGTTGGTTATGAAAACATTATGAGATATGATAATTATAGTAATAAATATTTACTGGGTACGACAGGAGGTTATATCACTGTAAATTTAGATGCCTTCAACGTAAAAAATTTTAATGTCCATATTGGTAGTTTAACCATGGGCAGGAATAGCAACAGTAATGAAGGCCGGTACTTTCTTAATAAAAACCTGGCAGCTAGCTTTGCACACAATGAAAATAACCTGAGAATTTTTTATTATGCTCCTGAATTTGATAAGTTTTTAAAACCCCAGTTTCAATACCAGTTGATTGGTATTTATGAATATTGGAGTGAATGGTCAGAAAACGCTGATGTTCTTTTTGAAAATCTCCCATATGGCGATTATACCTTTAAAGTAAGAGCAAAAATTGGAGATGTGCTATCCACTAATATTGCGTCCTATTCATTTAGTATTGAAAAACCCTGGCATCTGACAAATGTCATGAAAGTTATCTATATAGCTTTGGGATTGGTATTTTTACTATTAATACATATTTTACATAAACGATATTATAATAGTAAAAGACAAAAACTGATCGATGAAAGCAATCGGGCACTGGAATTAGCCCAGAGTCAAAGTGAAAAGGAGATCATTAAAATCAAGAATGAGCAGCTTGAAAAAGACATCAAAAGTAAAAGTAAAGAATTGGCGGTCTCTACGATGGGTATTGTAAAAAAGAATGAGTTATTGGCAGAGATTAAAAATCAGATAATAGAAACTGTTGAAGCCAAAGAACTTATGCTTCCTATTGTAAATATTATAGACAAGAGTTTACGGAAAAATGATGACTGGAAACTTTTCAAAGAGGCAATTAACCATGTAGATAGAAATTTTTTAGAAAAATTAAATAAACTTCACCCGGACCTATCTCCGAACGACATAAAGTTATGCGCGTACTTACGGTTAAACTTATCATCTAAAGAAATTGCACCTATGTTCAATATTTCAGCAAAAAGTGTTGAAATTAAGCGATATAGATTGCGAAAAAAAATGAACTTGTTAAGTGATGAAAACTTAACTCATTATATTCTTAGCTTATAATAACATCAACATTGAGTCTTCTTACCACTACATTACCACTACGAGTTTTTTAAATTTAATGGTTATCATCATTTTTTTTTAAGATTTTTTTTAAATCTGATTAAAATGACTTCCTCCTGATAACACTGCCCGTCAGGAATGATAATATCACAATAAATCTGTCATTTTATTTTGACGTATGCTTTTTGTATAGGTATTTTTTATGATTATTATAATTATTAAAAATAACTTTAGCTCAATAAAAAGCAAATGCAAGTAAATCTGCTGTAAATACACAAGCACTTTCAATATCAGGTATAGATGCATTTTAAGGTGTAGCCTAAATAATAAAGAACTTAAAATTACTACAATGAGAAACAATTTTCTAAGAATGATCTTCTTCTTATTTTCAACCTTATCTGTTGCTCAAGTCGCACAAGTTCAGGTGATCAATAATGATGATGGAATGAAATTAGTAGTCGACGGAAAAGATTTCATGGTTAATGGTATGAATTGGGATTACATACCTATAGGGACGAATACTGTGAATGCAAACTTTTGGACGAAATCAGATGACGTCATCAAGGCCGGACTTGATTCAGAAATGGGACTCTTAAAAAATATGAACGTCAATGTAATTCGTCAGTATACGGGTGTTCCTGCAAAATGGATTAAATATATTTATGAAAACTATGGAATTTACACCATGCTCAACGATTCTTTCGGACGTTATGGATTAACCCTGGACGGTGTCTGGACCCCTGTAACTGATTACTCCGATGCCCGTACCCAGGAGTTTCTTTTATCTGAAATAGATAAATTGGTAGAAGAGTACAAAAACACTCCGGGTCTGTTGATTTACCTGCTGGGCAATGAAAACAACTATGGCCTCTTTTGGGCTGGAGCGGAAACTGAGGATTTTCCGGATGACGAAGAGGAAAGGAAATTTGTTGGAGAAAACAGGGGCAGACCAATGTATAGACTTATGAATGAAGCTGCTAAAAAAATCAAAGCAAGTGATAGATCTCACCCAGTGGCTATATGTAATGGGGATGTATTGTTTATAGATATTGTAGCCGATGAATGCAAAGATGTTGATATATATGGTACCAACGTATACCGCGGCATTTCATTTGGTGATATTTTCCAGGTGGTAAAAGACAAATTGAATAAACCAATTATGTTTACTGAGTTTGGAGCCGACGCGTTTAATGCTATTGATAATCAGGAGGATCAAAAATCCCAAGCTTATTACCTGGTAGGAAACTGGAAAGAAATTTATGAAAATGCTGCCGGATTAGGTAGAGTTAATAATTCATTAGGTGGTTTTACATTTCAGTTTAGCGATGGTTGGTGGAAGTACGGTTTTGACGACAGAAAAAATGCAGATGTGCATGATAACAATGCCTCCTGGTCAAACGGTGGTTATTCAAGAGATCTGGAAGGTAAGGAAAATAACATGAATGAGGAGTGGTTTGGCATTTGTGCAAAAGGACCCACAAATGAAAGAGGGCTCTATGAACTTTATCCTCGTGCGGCTTATTATGCGTTAAAAGAAGCACATAAATTAAATCCTTACGATTCCGGAATGACGCTGGATTTTGTGAGCAATTATTTTGCCAATATTGAATTAACCGATGCCATGCTTAGAGCGCGCGGAGATAAAGCAGCTTTAGGAGCAACCAGCAGCCAGAAGTTAGGCATCAGTAATTTAAGAGCCGAATTTACTACCTTTAATACTGGTGGTACTTTAATTACCACCCCTGATGATCCCGATCCAGATAGCAATATCTATCCAAACCAGCTTGGTTTCGATCATATGGAGTCCTTTTATATAGGTGTAGAAGCAAATCCAACCGCAAACATGCATGCCAATGTAAATGTTAATATCGTGGGGAATGTTGCAGAGAATCCTATTGATGAAATTTTTTACGAAAACAGGGCCCGCACGCGATCGGTAGTAACTGAAGAAGGTAATCTGGAAATTTCTGACATCAATAGGGTACAAGTATATACTGCAGATTATGAATGGAATACCAGAAATTTTGACTTAAGAGGATTTTATCGGACAGGTCATTACCATTGGGCTTATGAAGGTGATTTTTTTGGGCTATATCCGGAAGCAAATTATGGTCCCAACCTGGATATTTATAACGGAGAAATTATTGGGTTTGAATTTGATGGTAAAAAATCGCTAAATGGGTTCAAAGCTGCTTTCGGACCTCAGCTCTGGTGGGGGGCGAATCCCGCTATCCTATTGAAATATAGCCGTACATTAGGTAAGTTTGATGTGTCAGCAGTGTATCATAATGATATAGATGACGCCGCCGATGCAGTTTCTTCAATTGCAATCCCGCTTCCGCAAACAAAAAGGGCGACACTTCATGTTAAAAGAGAATTTGGATCTTTTGGACTTGAGCTAGGAGGTATCTGGGGAGGCCAGCCTTTAAATGGCAGAGAATTTCAAATAGCTGAAAATAATCCGAATTATGACCCGGATTCACCCGGTTCCCAGGCAAAATATGTTATTTATGTAGATAAAATTAACTCAGAGGATAACTGGGGAGCAAAAGCTAAAATAACATTTTCTGAAGGGCCCTTCAATTGGTATGCACAAGGAGCCGTTATGGGATTGGTTGCAAATGGCGGAGCTGATTATACCAAAACATTTACCGGCTGGAGACTTAAAGACACCGGAAGCGGAAACCAGTCAAACTTTCTAACAGGGTTTACTTATGCCTTGGGTAATTTCCAGATTGCTCCCAATTTCCTGTGGCAAAAACCTCTTGTAGATCCTATGCCCGGAGATGTTCAGGCGCCCGGAAGGCTGAGAAATATAGAGGACGACCCATTTGCCGTTCGGGGGAACAGAGAAACAACAGCGGGAGAACTGCTGCTTACCTACGATCCGACACCGGCATCCTGGATGTATGAATGGGATAATGACCTGGCAGAAGATGCTCCGTTCGCCATAAGTGCCGGCTTTGTATACCGTTACCTTCCAACATCTCAGGATGCGGCAATTGGTATTTTTCCGGATGGACGAACCACATTTGCTTTCCCTGGTGCAGCTCCTGCCCAAAATCTTTGGGAATCAAATACCCGGATTGTCTCAAAATTGAATTCAGATTTTGGATTAATTGCGAATATTTACTTTGGCAATGCTCAGGCTAATGGCAGTAACCCAAGACTTATAGAACGTTTTGGAGGTGATATCAGGGTGGTGTATAAAAAAATTAAAGTAATTAATTCTGTCAAAATTGATGATTGGGGTCCTTATGATTATCACCGTGACTTTAACCTGACCTATCCGTTGCAGTTGATGTTGGATTTATCTACGTCTTTAGGAAAACCTAATTGGTTTATTTTACCAAACACGCAGATAGGAATACGAGGCACCTGGCGTACACTTGATCAGTATTCGCCCCGTTACCTTCCAAATGTCGCAGAAGAATTCGCATCAGGACCAATTATTAGTCCGGTAGGATTTGATAACGGAACAGAATGGGAAATCAGAACATACATACAAATCAATGTTGGAAAATAAAATAAAAGAAAAATGAAAACCAGAAAATTTATTTATTTAAAGATTATGCTACTTCTAGGATTGATTTTTACTTTTACTGTAAGCTGTGAAAGAGATCCGTCAGATGAAGTTGAGCTAGCAACATTTCCAAAAACGGCAGAAGTTTTTATAGACGGTTTTAGCGGTGGACTAGAGTATTTGCCCTTCAATGGTTCAAAACTTGATGCTTTCACTGTCGATGAAGCAACAAAATACGACGGAACTGCCTCAATGAGAATTGATGTTCCAAACTTTGGCGATCCGGAGGGGGCGTATGCAGGAGCCATTTTCCGGGATGCTAGCGGCCGGGATCTGTCAGATTTCGATGCGCTTACTTTTTGGGCAAAAGCTTCACAAGCAGCAACCATCAACGAGATTGGTTTTGGGGTCGATTTTGCAGATAACAAATATTTCGTGACAAAAACGGGTTTAAGATTAAGTACTACCTGGACTAAATACACCATCCCCCTTCCGGATCCTTATAAACTTACACTTGAAAAAGGAATGCTTTTTTATGCCACCGGACCTGAGAATAACAATGGTTATACGTTTTGGATTGATGAGTTGCAATTTGAAAAGTTAGGTACGATTGCACAACCTAAACCAGCAATTTTGAATGGGGAAGATGTTTTTCAAACCTCTTTTATTGGATCGAGTATTGATTTAAGTACAGGACTTTCTCTAACGGTTAATTTAGCTTCTGGTATAAATGAAACCGTTTCAGTGGCGCCAGGTTATTTTGCATTTAGTTCTACAGATAATGATGTTGCAAGAGTAAGTGAGTTAGGAATAGTTTCAATTGTGGGTAAGGGTACTGCCGAAATCACAGCGATTTTAGGAGGTGTAAAAGCTAAAGGATCTTTAACGGTTGAGGTTGCAGGCCAATTTACTCCTGCCCCTGTTCCTACATTAGCCCCAAGTCAGGTAATATCCATCTTCAGTGATGCTTATACCAATGTTCCCGTTGATTTTTACAATGGCTATTATGCGCCTTTTCAAACAACTACATCCAATGATTTTGCAGTGAATGGGGATAACATATTAAATTATGAAAATTACAATTTTGTTGGTATAGAGTTTAACCAAAATGTGCCAACGATTAATGGTACAGCGATGACAAGAATGCATTTGGATATTTTTATTCCGGATAGTTTTGACCCTGCTTCTACTTTACGCATTAATCTTGTTGATTTTGGTGCAGATACATCATTTGGAGGTGGAGATGACTCAAGTGTGTCTATTACGCTTTCTACCAAAAGTACTCCGGCGCTGGTTACCGGACAATGGATTAGTATAGAAATGGATATCACCGGTATGGCCATTAGAAGTAATCTTGCGCAAATTGTTTTTGATGCCGAGGGTAATACAACACCAAGACCATCAAGTTTTTATGTAGATAATATTTACTTACATAAGTAGAAAAATTGAATTTAAAAAATTAGAAAAATGAATTTGATAAATAAGTTTAAAATAAGGACTAAAGCAATATTTATTAGTTTTTTAATGCTAACCGCTTTCACCCTTGTATTTTCGGGCTGTTCAACTGATGAAACGCAAACGGTTACCAATTTTACGGAACTCGTTATGCAGGATGAGTTCGATATCGATGGCAATCTTGATAGTGCTTTGTGGAGTTTTGACATTGGCAATGGCGAAGGAACCGATGCAGGCCCTGGATGGGGAAACAATGAATTACAGTATTACACAGATCGTAAAGAAAATATTACTGTACAAAACGGTATATTAATTATAACTGCCAAAAAAGAGTCCTATAAAGGGTCATCATACACCTCTGCAAAAATTTTGACCAAAGGAAAATTTGCGCAAGCTTATGGCCGTTTCGAAGCCCGTATGAGATTACCATACGGACAAGGGATGTGGCCTGCATTTTGGTTATTGGGGGAAAATATAGATGAAGTCAAATGGCCAAATTGCGGCGAAATTGACATCATGGAAAATCGCGGACAAGAACCTTCAATAACGAACGGGACCGTGCACGGTCCCGGCTATTCCGGCGGACAGGCTATTACAAAAAGTTATGATTTAGTAAATGATCGTTTAGACACGGGTTTTCATGTATTTGGAATTGAATGGGGTCCAAAATATATAAATTTCTATGTAGATGATGTCTTGTATAATCAAATTACTCCTGCCGATGTTACAGGGGAATGGGTTTTTGATCGACCGTTTTATATTATTATCAATCTGGCTGTGGGAGGTTCTTTTGTTGGTCCTCCCAATAGCGAAACATCTTTTCCTCAAACCTTGTTGGTTGATTATGTGAGGGTATATAAAAAATAAATGAACAAACTAATAATATTTAAGATTATGAAACAATT
>JBFYPZ010000096.1:0-9251 GCA_041303035.1 Flavobacteriaceae bacterium | reverse complement strand
ATATACCATCGATCAACCTCCATTTTTAATCTTTGCTCCTTGAAAGGGACAAGCAGATTTTTCACCATGCCCCAGTCCACAAAGGCCCCCACACTGGAGACTGCCGTTACTTTCAAAAAAGCGAACTGATGCAGAAGTATTTTTGGTGGCAGGTTGGTTGCTATTTTTTTTTCGTCGTGATCCCGGTAAACGAACACGCGCAGGGTCTCATCTATGCTGTATCTTTCCGGGCAATATTTTGAAGGGAGCAAGACGTCTTCACCCTCATCATCACCCAGGTATAAACCGACAGTAGTCATGCGCAAAATGCGAAGGTCGTTGTATTCCCCGATCCTGATCATATTCATTTATTTAAGACAGCAAAGGTAATACTTTTATTCAGGCTTGGGACTCCGCGTAATCTTAGAATTCTAAAAGTTAAACCCTACCCGTGCAACAAAACCAAAAGTGTCCATATCATAAAGAAATCTGTCCTCACCATCTCCCTCATCATAATCAATACTAATATACCTGTAACCTAAAGAAGTCTGAAGAAGGTCGGAAAAACGGTAACCCACATTGGCCTGAAGCTGCCAGGAAAAATCAGACCCTATACCAAAACCACCAGCATCCGCGCGCAATTGGGTAAACCAATGCTCATTAAATGCATGGTTGGAACGAACGATGATCACAGGATCTACCCATGATTCACTGGTTGATTTTTCCGTTATATTGAGCAACAAGGTTTTTATATCAAGGTCCATATTAAGTTGGTTGTACCGTAAGGCCAAACCGGCATCCAACCAGGGCATAATGCGCTTCAGACCTGCAACTTCCCATGCGTATTGCCTCATCTCCAGCTCACCGCCGGTAACAAATGTCCGGGCTTCCAAATCCTGACCGAGTTTCATATAAATAAAATCAGAAGAAATCGCCCAGTCGTCATTGGTTGTTTCAAAGTAGAACATCGCTCCCATTTCCAGGCTGCCAAAAATATCGCTCACATCGGCATCTACGGATACAGGAGGCAATATGTCTCCGATTGCTGTCTCCCCGGACATATTGGGGAACATCAGGTATATTTCACCCAGGTGGTGCCAGTTCTTTGTGGTAGTTTCCTGTGCCTGAGCCTGGTGCAGAGAACCCAAAACGGTAAGGAATATCAACAATAAGGCAGTAATTACCCGGTTCATAGAATAATTTTTCATAATGGATTTTTATTTTTTCATAGAATCATTCAGGTCACCAATAAAAGGAATATTGTCTTGTATATCCATTTGAATGGCTGTTAACAGGTAATTTTCCAGCTGCATAAATTGTGCGGCACGTACCGGAGAAACTGCTTTTGACATGCTTTTATACGTTCTCTTGAACAATTTTTGTATTTCTATGTTGTTATCGATACTTCTGTTAACCAAATCGGTAGCCAGGGTTCCGGTCAGTTTTTCCTGATTCAGGTCGTATTCATTGAGAATCAGCAGTCGCTCTCTGCCCAGTTTTTTTCTTGAAATTTCGTATTCATCATAGGCCTTCCAAAATGGAACTTCTTCGGCAGGTGTGAGTTTCATATAATCTGAAACGATATCTTTTTTACCTTTTCCCCACAGATCCTGAATCAGTGCAATGTCATCCTCAGTATGGGTTTGGGCATTCAGGTCAACTAAAAAGAAAAAAACAGCCAGAGCAAGAATTAAGTTTTTCATATAATTTGATTTAAAAGGATTAATAAAATAAATATTTTAGTCATTTGGTACTATTTTAATTCGATCTGTTGAACTGGAGTCCGATGCCAAAAAAAAGGCGTATCTTATCAACATCATTTATATAAGATATATCAAAATCAATCGGACCCAAAAAGGAGTTCAGGGAAGCTGTTATGCCTGCAGAGAATACAGCGCTTGGATCTGAAGTTTCATCCCAGCTCCCCTCAGGTGTAAAGGCATCATCAACATAATTGCTAAAATCCTTAAAGCCTACACTTGCCAGGTTTACATGCGGTATGAGAAAGATTTTGCCGGCGATGTTGTACTGCAGGCTCATTTTTACCATCATGAATTGGGTGACAGGCAGTTCGGCCTCATTCAAGCCCTGAAAAATATAGTTGTCCTTTCTTGGTCTCATCAATACACCACCGAGATAATACTTTGAACCATAGCCATAAGCAGAATAAGAAAGATCATCTGATCCCGTACCGGGATCATTATAAAAAGTAAAACCGCCGGTCGCTCCAAGGATGGCAGTCATTTTTTTTCTTATCGGGAACCTCTTTTCATAGTCCAGACTGAGTTTGGTAATACTGCCAAATGATCCGTTAAGGTCTTCTATTGCCTCGTCAGAAAAATTAACTTCGCCGTCATTATAAACAGACTGGCTCAATTTCGTTTTAAAATATGTACCCGCAGTGGGATAAAAAACCTGATTCATGGTATTTACCACGTAGTGCGCATAAACATCATAACTTTTGAACTGGTACCTTTCAAGATCCAACAAATTATCTTGAATATCGGGATCCACTTCAGGTTTCAGGCGTGTGCTTTCATAGCTGATTCCAAGTCCCAAATAGCTGTGAAAAGTTTTCAAATTTTTGTTGATCTCGTTGTCAAACAGGGAATAGCGGTATTTGAAGTCCTCGGCAAGGTCTCCTGATATGGTGAATTCCTGGTTGAGGTATTCAGAAAACCATTCAGATCTGAACCACCATTGCTTCTTCTCCCCAAAAATATTCTGATACTGCGCACGCAATCTTTGTTCTGTGGCAACATCAGCCGTGATCAGTATTCGGGAGGAATTGCCGATCACATTCCTACCTGTATAATTTAATAGAAGGCCAATCCCACGTTCATTATCAAAATGGATAGATCCTTTTACCTGGTGTTTTGATTTTTCAAAACCGGTGACATCAAGGTTTAGCAAGCCTTTGTCGTCCTTTTGAATATTGTAACTGATCCTGTCAAAAATATTGGTACCGACTATTTTATCAATTCCCTCATTGATCTCTTTGGTACTATACACCGTTTCTGCCTTAAAATTTGATCTGGCCTTAACAAGGCTGAGGTTCTGTTCACTAATCCCTTTATAATTTATGTTCGGGATCACAAATTCATCCTTAACAGGTGGAAGTGCGTGTTCTCTTTGTTTGTATCCCTTTAATTTTTCTGCCAGATCAACAAAAGCCTGCTTATTTGTATTTGTGGCGATCTTTCCCTGATCGTATATCTCTATGGCTTTGTCAAAGTCTCCGGTACCATAGGTTAGGTTACCAACATGGTCTATGAGAATAGCACATAATTCTCGGTTACCGGGATTTTTTAAGTTACTGCTTAGCATCCCTGTTTGAAAGAGCAGGTTTACTATATTGTTTAACTCCTCTTTCGGCTGCATGCCGCCACCCACATCGCTCCCGATGATAATATCTGCACCCATGCTTTTGGCCACATCCGTCGGAAAATTATTGAGAACCCCACCATCCACAAGAAGCATATCTCCGTATTCTACAGGTAAAAATACGGCCGGGATAGACATACTCGCTCTCATGGCAAAATTAAGGGATCCCTTATCCAGAATAACTTCCTTGCCATTAACAATATCGGTTGCCATCGCTCTGTAGGGTATGGCCAGCTCATCAAAATCAGTGATATTATAAACGGGATACGTTACAGAATGCAGGTATTCCCGGAGGTTCTGGTCACTGATGATCCCACTGCCCACTTTCGGTTTTCCTTTTTCAAAATCGAAATCCACCAGGTATTTTTCGTATTCACTCTTTTCTTCATTACTGATATCCAGCAAAGATACCTTTCCGCCGAACAATTCATCCCAGGCCATCGCTTTTGTCAGCTTCTCGATCTCATCCCCTGAATAACCCATGGCATACAAACCGCCTACGATGCTTCCCATACTGGTTCCTATAACCAGATCAGGAACGATCCCTAATGAATCGAGCATTTGAAGGGTAGGTATATGTGCCACTCCTTTGGCTCCGCCTCCGCTCAATACAAGGGCAACTTTGGGTTTTTTCTCTTGGGCATAGGTGAATTGAAAAATAAAAAGAAAGAGAAAACTTAAGAAAATTAATTTGGAAAGTCTCATGGTGTATCCTAAATTTTGTTAGGCATAGTAGCTATTTTTATATTTGAATAATTTCTTCGCATTGAATTAAACTTGGAATAAACTGAATATTCAACTTACATACCGGGTACTACCCACCCATTTAGAAAACATTAATTTATAATTATATCATTCGATATTGTTACCACAGTTAAGGCTTTATCATGTTCAAAGATGATCTACCTTATCTCTACCGATACTTTTGGTATTCTTCCGTTGAATTTCGATTTGGCTTCAGCACCTATTCTTTCAACTACAGGTGTGGCCAGGTCAATGCCCACATCAGCGGTCTCGTCTGCAGAGAAAATACTTGACTGTGTACGTTCTATTCTTCCTTCTCCCACTTTTTTATCATCGATATACAGTGTGCCTAATCCTCCTTTACCCGGACCGCCCCCATCGTAGGCAAAGTCAAACTTAATTGTGTGTTTGCCGGGTGTCAGTTTTTGGGTAGCAGCCACTGTAAAACGCTGAAGGCCAAGGAAATTATAGTCATAAGCAGCAACTCCGTCCTTTACATACAGTGCCCAACCGCCAAAACGTCCGCCCTGGGCGATGAGAATACCGTTAGCCGTTTTACCTGTTGGTATTTCCACTTCTGCAGTAAGGGTTATTGGCCTGTTTTTAATATTGATGAATACGTTTTCAGACATGCCAACCATTCCCTCCGCAAGGGTGAGCGTTTTACGGTCGCCCATGATATCCGGACGGCCTACATTGGCCGCAATCATGCGTTCAAATACACGGTCATCAATCGGTAATGCATGATTCTTCTCTGCTTCTTTCATAAACAGAGCCTGCAGCTCTTTCAATTTTTCAGGTTGCTTAGCAGCAAGGTCATTGATCAAACTAAAATCGTCAGGCACATAGTAAAGTTCCCAGATATCTTCAGCCAACGCCCTTCTTGGTTTTTGTTCCCAGGGAGCCCTGTGGATGGTGCGCGCATACCAGCCATCATTATAAATAGCCCGGTTACCGGCGATCTCAAAATATTGTGTGGTGTGTTTTTCTTTGGCACCGGCATCGTTAAATGAATACACCAAACTGGTTCCATCCATTGGGCGTTGCTCAACACCGTTTACCATTTTTGGTTCAGGAAGTCCGGCGGCTTCAAGTATGGTTGGAGCCACATCAATTACATGGCCAAACTGTGTGCGCAATCCACCGTTGGCTTTTATCCCTTTGGGCCAGCGTATGGCCATACCTACTTTTGTACCGCCATGGTCGGAACCTACTTGCTTGGTCCATTGAAAAGGAGTATCAAACATGACTGCCCAACCTGCAGCCATGTGCGGATAGGTTTCGGGACCGCCCCATTTGTCGTATTTTTTGAGCATATCCTCAACCGTTTCCTGTACCCCGTTGAAGTAGGTCATTTCACTGAACATTCCGTTCAATCCCCCCTCAGCGCTGGTGCCATTATCGCCATAAACAAAAATGATCATTGTATTCTCCGCTTGCCCGGTTTCCTCAACCGCATCCAGCAGGCGGCCAATTTCATGGTCGGTCATATCCAAAAATCCTGCAAACACTTCTGCCTGTCGCGTAAACAATTTTTTCTGATCAGCCGTCAGGCTTTCCCAATTTTGAATAGCCTCGGGTTTAGGAGCTAGTTTTGTGCCTTTCGGTACAATCCCCTTTTCAATCTGACGGGCCAAAATTTGTTCACGCATGGCATCCCAGCCAGCATCAAATTTACCTTTCCATTTGTCAATGTAGTTCTTCGGTACGTGATGGGGAGCATGTGTTGCACCCGGTGCGAAATACATGAAGAAGGGTTTATCCGGTGTCAGGGCCTTTTGATATTTCATCCAGGCTACAGCCTGATTGGTCATATCATTCATGAAATGGTAGTTGGGGTCTTCGGACAATTCAACCACATGTGTGCCATCATATACAAATGGTGCCCACTGGTTGGTTTCACCTCCGAAAAATCCATAAAACTTATCAAAGCCCTGGCGGTGCGGCCAACGGTCCATTGGTCCGGCGACGCTGGTTTCCCAGGTTGCCGTTTCGTGCCATTTACCGAAGGCACCTGTACTGTAACCATTCAGCCGAAGCATTTCCGCTACAGGCGTTACATTTTGGGGGATTTCACCGGTGTTGCCGGGCATACCGGTAGCCATTTCCGTGATAAAGCCCATGTTATTCACATGGTGATTACGGCCGCTTTTTATGGCAGCCCGCGTAGGAGAACAAACCGCTGTAGTGTGAAAATTGTTGTAATAAATACCTTCACCGGCAACACGGTCGAATGTAGGGGTACTTACGGGTCCGCCAAAATTACTGGTTCCGGCAAAACCAAGGTCATCCAGGAGTACCAGAATCACATTGGGTGCCCCTGCGGGAGCTTTTACCTCGAAACGTACCGGTTGGCTTGCATTTCGGATATCCAATTCAGTAAAGGTTGGACGTTTAGGTGCTGTGATGGGGAGTACTGTTCGGTCTAATTCTCCGTTTACCTGTGTTTGATCTGCCTGCTTTTCTGTAGATTTTTCTTTTTCACAAGAATACAAAAAGAATAAGGCAAGGAGGATAGCTAGATTATTTCTCGATATATACATTTTTTATAATTAATAGGTTCAAATATTTAATTGGCAGTACTACAAGAATTAAAGAAAATTGTTGATTTTTATGAAATGTATTTTTTTAAAAGTCTGCTAATACCATGATACTGACCCCAAAGTTAATCAAATTCAGCACGACTTTCAACTGCATTAGTTTCATCAGATTTCACCCAACCTTCAAACAATTTATAGCCAATAGACAAGACGATGGCTCCTGTGAAAAGACCGATGAAACCGGATAAAATGAATCCGCCGATCACACCTATATAGATCACGACCATGGGCACGGGTGCACCCTTTCCGAGCAGTATCGGCTTGAGAAAATTATCTGATAAACCCGCCAGCAAGAGCACTATTGTCCATATTGTTGCAGGCACAGGCTCCTTCATAGCAAACATATAAATGATGATGGGAACAGTAATCAGCAACAAGGGTATTTGAAGTACACCCAAAACAAAAACAAGTACCGCGAGCAAACCGGCAAAGGGAATGCCTGCCAGGGCAAACAAAACTCCATGCAAAAGGGCCAGAATAAGTGCAACTCCAAGAATTCCCTTCACAACATTGCTAACCGTTTTCAAGATTATTTCCCTGTACACATCTCCCTTTTCTCCTCCCAGCTTTCTAAAAAGAGTACCTACGGATTCAGGTGCTTTTTTGAACACGAGGAGTATCCCTGCCAAAAGGAACGCGGCAAGAATCTGGACTACAGCACTTAGACTACCCATGATACCCTTGGCCAGTTTGCTCATGACTCCGGTAAGCTGATCTTTATATTGCACGATTGTGTCTTTCAGGTTTACGGATGCAGCTTGCCAGGTGTTGTATAGTTGATCTCCTATCACGGGCCATTCTCTTACCTTTTCATCGGGTGGGGGGATGGTCAGCGTGCCATTTGCATAATTCGCTTTAAGTTCCCTAACCTCTTTTGTAAGTGATCCGATCAAAAACAAGCTTGGAATAATAACAATGGCCATAAAAACAAAAACAATCAGAAACGAGGCAAGTTTGGTTTTTCCACCGAGCTTTTCAGACAAACTTTTATGCAAGGGATACATGGCCATAGCCAAAACCAGTGTCCACAATATGATGTTAAAAAAAGGTGACATGATCATGAGGCACCAGGCGATGATTGCAAATAAGATCAATAACTTGATGATTGTATCATATAAGGAACTGTCAGCCGTTTTTGTGTTCATTTCGTATAATTTTATCTCGATTAATTGCTCGATGAAAGTACAATAAAAATAGTAAACTTTCCAGAAAAAAACTGGTTGTAAAAAACGGCACTTACAATTATTTATTGCAAAAAAAAGGCAATAAAACCGTAACTTTAACTATTAAATACATGAATATGAAGGCTCAAAAAATTCAAGACCTAGACCAGGCAGTAGTTCATGCCTCAAAAAAAATAAAAGTTTTAAATACCCTGACCTGGCCGACGGGAATTGAAGAACAATTCCTGAATAGATGGAAAAATGGACAGCCCGAACTGCCAAAAATAAAGATACAGCCCCCCAAGGTTACCGAAAGTATAGCTGCATTGGATGCGATTGTGCACAAATGCGATCAGGCCGATCCGGTTGAGAAATTCCTGGCTGAAACCGCTTTGAGCTATGCTGATGCCGGCCGTATGCTCATGCATGTGGGAACTCCCGATTTTACCAGGTATTCCGAAAAAATTTATGGCCGTCCGGACAGGGTATATAAACTCCAGGGGCTTACCGGCGTTGATGGCGCAAAATTCTTTCTCGAAGTCACGGATAACTTGCTGGGCAATCCGCAGATACAGACTACCGAAACCAATATTTCTGCCGAGCGCTTTGCGAAATCAATTAAATCAACAGTAGATGAATTCTTTGTGCATGATGATGTATCTATAGTCGTAGATCCGAATATGTCCTCGAAAGCCCTCGCCGGCGCTACGCGGATCCGTATTCGTGAAGGCGCACTTTTTTCCCAGCTCGACAGGGACCAGCTCATCCATCACGAGGCTTTTGTGCATTCGGCCACACAATTGAACGGAAGAAAACAAAGCAACCTGAAATCATTGGGTCTGGGCGCACCGCGCACTAACCGCCACCAGGAGGGTATAGCCGTATTGGCTGAACTCATTACCAATTCCATAGATATCGGCAGACTCAGAAGAATTGCCCTTAGGGTGATTGCCGTACAAATGGCTCTGGACGGAGCAGATTTTATTGACCTGTTCAAATACTTTTTGAACGAAGGTCAGTCTGAAATAGAATCGGTGCGCTCAGCACAGAGAATATTCAGGGGCGGGGCAGTAAAAGGAGGGGTCGTATTTACAAAGGATGCCGTTTACCTTCAAGGGCTATTCGAGGTGCATACCTTTCTGCGCGTAGCTATTCGTGACAACAGGCCTGAGCTTGTGAGCAATCTGTTTGCCGGCAGACTAACCCTTGCCGATGCCCTTCGGTTGAACCCTTTATTTAAAAATGGCTGGTTAATTCCACCCACCTACATTCCCTTGTGGGCTTCGGATTTGAGACGTCTGGCAGCCATGATGGCATACTCTGCATATATGACCAACATCAAACTCGACAGGGTTTATTTGGAACGGGTAATTGAAATGGA
>JBFYPZ010000095.1:0-8201 GCA_041303035.1 Flavobacteriaceae bacterium | reverse complement strand
GGCAGGGTTGGCTGGCATTAGTTTCTGGTCTAAAGATATGGGAGGGTTTTCGGGAGCCAAACCTTCCATCGAGTACTATGTCCGAAGTTATCAATGGGGACTTTTCTGTCCGATATCTCGGGCCCATGGCCCGGTTACCGCGCCATGGGAGATGGGTGATCGAGCTAAAGAAATTGTTTATAAGTACCTTGATCTTAGATATCGCTTGTTACCCACAATCTATTCATACGCAAGAACCAGTGTTGAAACAGGTATTCCAATGGTTCGTTCGATGTTTTTGGAGTATCAAAATGAAGCTGAAACGACCAATTTGGAATACCAGTACATGTTTGGGCCAGATTTGCTGGTGGCGCCTGTCTATGAGGAATCTGACGATATCCAGTACAAGGCAACGCGGCAGGTGTATTTGCCGGCTGGCATATGGTATGATTTCTGGGAAGATAAGTTGTTTTCCGGGGCGCAATATCTCAGTTATGAGGCGGAATTGGACAAATTGCCTTTGTTTGTCAGAGCTGGCGGTATCATAGCTTATGGAGAAAATAAGCAGAGGGCGTCTATCAATGGCGGTGTACTGGAAATTCATTTCTACACAGGCGGAGATGGCAATTTCATCCTTTACGACGATGATGGCGTCTCGCAGAAATACAAACAGGGATGTTTCGCCAAAATGCCGATAGAGTTAAGGCAGAATACAGACACTGTAGCTATTAAGATTGGGAAAGTAGATGGCTGTTTCGATAATATGCCTTCAGAGTATAAAATCAAGGTCGTCATTCATTCAGATCGGATTTACAATGAAGTTCTGATTAGTGGTGACAGTCTGAGTGATTCAACTAAATGCAACGCCAACAGTCTAAAATACAACTTTGTTAAAAAACATGATAGCGAAATTGTAATGTTGTTGCAAAATAGGCAAAGTTAATTGCTTCATTATTTTAGGCTACGCTGGCCTGCACATTACGGTCGAATAGTTACCCGTCTGTGTGGTTTAGGTGCTAATTTGGCTGTTGTAATAACAGATAATTTTTATGCAAGGATGAAATATGTATTTAACTCGCATTGTTGCAATAGTACTGTTCTCATTGCAGAGTTTCATTGTACATGTATTCGCAGATATTGATTTGTCTCAAATGGATTGGAAGGCTTTAATTAATGACAATGGCGGTATCTTTGCGATAAAATCAATTGGTAAGTCTCGTGTGTTCCAATCAAAGACAGAGGGCAATGGGCAGTTTCAGGTATTTTGGGCGCAAGTACCTGAAGGGGGCAAATTATCAAATTCCCGTTTAAACTTCACAATTAAGCTAAGCAGTTTATGGACCATATTCACAAAGCCGGTACAAGTATACCTTGCTGAAGGTCCGTACGAATGTAACTCGTGCAAAAGTTTAAAAATAAGTGAATTCAATATTGAAAATCAGATTGCAATATCTAAAAGTATTGAGATTAAAGACGTACCTGAAAATTATAAATTTCTGCAATTCAGGGTATACGATGACCCTGACGCCTTGGACAAAAAACATACTTATGAGATAATGTTAAGTGATGTAAAAATTCTTTCTAACGCGACTGGGCCGCTTTTTGATGGTCAGCCTGCTCTGGTCCAATTAAGTACAGATGCCGAAATGGTTGTAGGCACAGATGATAATGTCGGAATGAAGTTTTCCGGTAATGGCAGACTTGGAGAACTTACAATCGATGGACGAACTATTTTAAACAAGAACTCCGTTTTATCGGGACTGTTTGTCAGAGACGTTAAGGCTAGCAGTGTCGTGCCTGTTGTTGGAGACTTGAAGCAAATTGAGGGCGGTGTCGAACAGGTTTCGTATATCGGAGAATTTGGCCTCAAGATCACCTCTAAGGTGATATCCAAAGGCTCTTATATTGAAATATCTGGGGTTGTTTCAAATTTAAGCAATACCGATAGGGCTATAACGGTTTACTTTGGTATTCCGCTGATGGGAAAGAATTGGAAATGGACAACAGGGCTGGATACGGATATCGATATCAGCACAGATAATCCCATGTATGAATACACTGAGTCGATCTATCCAGTCAGTTCAGTTATCAATCAAACTAAGGGTGGTTTAACGCTGGCCATCAGGATGGATGAGCCGAGGATTTTTAGATTCAGCTATGATAAGAATAGCCAGATATACTTTGCGGCCATTGACTTGGCGCTGACTCCGGTGACAAATGTTCATAAGGTTTCCTTGAATCAGGCGCCATTTAGGATACTGCTGTATAAGAGTGATCCGGCTTGGGGAATGAGGTCATCTCTTGAAAAATACTATGCGATGTTTCCTGAATTTTTTATAAACCGTATTAAGCGGCCTGGCGGTTGGGGTATTTGGGTCAATGACTATGAAGGAACGGCAAAGATAGAGAAATTGTATGCTCAGGGGTTCAGGTACAGTTGGGGACATCGCGAGAGCATGTTGAAGTGGAATAATGACCATGGTGTTTATAATCTCCTGTATATTGAACCTGAATATTTTCAGCTGAGTATGGGTGATTACAAACAATTGGAGGATTTTAACGAATGCGATGTTACCGGCAGATTGAAAAAGTTGGCCATGGCGGATCCATGTGAGATGGAAGCATATAAAAAATTGCTTATGTTTAAAAATTATCATTATTATCTCGACAAAGAATCATTTCCACATTGGGGCGGTTCGCCGGAACAATTTGCTATAAAATCAACACAGGTTGTGTTGAATTCGATGATATACGATGTGAATGGTCATCCGGTTCTTAACATCGATAAGAATAGACCATGGCTTGGCGACAGCGGACTTGGTGCGATGATTGTTTGTAACCTTGACCCCGATATAAATGATGGCAAAACTGAATTTAATCTTATGAGTCTGAAGTTGCGACGGGATGACATGCAAGCTAAAAACAAATCTGTTATCGACGGTGTCGCATTGGATTGTTTCTTAGGTGTATCAGGTATGGTGGATAACTATCGTAAAGACCACTTCCAATATTCAGACATTCCACTGTCTTTCCGATCAGAGACCAGCGATAGGCCAATGATTCCTGGTAGGTTTAGTTCGGTAGAGTGGTTGCGATGGCTCAGAGATGATGATTATTACAAAGATAAGATATTGATGGCTAATCTTGGATGCTGCAATCACTATATTCACGATCTATTCGGAATCACATATTTGGATGTTTTAGGCATTGAAGATCGTGTCATACCTAACCCTGATTATTTCAGGATTCTTGCATATCACAAAGCTGTTACTGACCTGCCTTCGGGTAAACCGGCAACGGAGCGCGAACTGAAAAGTCGGATGCTGCAATGCATATTTCCAGGTTATGGACATGATGAGGGGTTGTCCGCAACATACAGCCCTATTTTTGAAAGGCTTGCCTTGGCGGGTTGGGAACCGGTTCCATATGTTACTGCGGATTCTTCAGATATTCGCATTGAACGATACGGAAAAGGCTCAATTTTCTATTTAGTTGTTCACAATAAAAGTACTGTGAAAACTACTAAGTCCAAATTGAACATTGGAAAAAAACTTATTGATGGTTCGGATTTTAGTGCAACTGACATTATTTCAAAGGAAGAGATAAAAGCTAATGGCCGCTATATAAAAATGGAATTGCCACCTTTGGAAACTACCGTTTTGCAAGTAAAGTTAAGGAATGAACAAAGGTAAACTTTTGTGTGTTGAATAACATTTTATTGAACTTTGAGTAATTAACCGAAATCGATTTTAGACATTAATGCTCTTTATTTAAGGCCAAAGCCGCTTTTAAGCTGATTTTGGGCAAGTTTAAGAGTTTTTGTAAAAGTCGCTAAAATTCGTTTATCTTTTAAAAGACCAATAAATGGCGGAAGCTACAGCAGGTGAATTTGGGAATAAATTTTAAGGAATATATATGTTGACATCAAAAGAAAGAATTTTGCGGGCGATTGAACATAAATCGGCGGATCGGATTCCCATAATGGAAATTCCTTGGGATGCTACGATTCAACGATGGCATAAAGAGGGCCTTCCTGATGGAGTTCCATGGTGGCAGTTTTTTGGCGTAGACCATGTTGCTGAAATGAATGTTGATGTTAGTCCGCGATATCCAAGGGTCACCATTGAAGACACAGACGAGTATGAAGTATTTACCAGTCCCTGGGGCGTGACAATGAAGCAATTCAAACATTCAGCGTCTGTCCCTGAATTTCTTGACTTTAAAATTGTAAATAAACTTGCCTGGTCCGAAGCTAAGTCAAGAATTGCTCCGACATCCGACAGGGTCGATTGGGAGTATTTGAAGCTAAATTATCCTGGGTGGCAAAAAGATGGCGCTTGGATACAAGCCAATTTATGGTTTGGATTTGATGTAACACATTCATGGGCGGTTGGTACGGAACGGCTTTTGATGGCCATGGTAGAAGATCCTCAGTGGTGTGTGGAGATGTTTGGCCATTGTCTTGATATGTGTATAACATTGTATGATATGATCTGGGATGCAGGCTATAAATTTGACTGTGCGTTTTGGTGTGATGACATGGGATATAAACAAAATCAGTTTTTCTCATTAAACACATATCGTGAAATGGTAAAGCCATTTCATAAAAAAGCTGTGGACTGGGCGCATGCTAAGGGCATTAAGGTGCGAATGCACTCCTGCGGCGATATCAGGCCGTTCATCCCGGAGTTAATAGAGATAGGAGTTGATTGCCTAAATCCAATCGAGGTCAAAGCAGGTATGGATCCGATTGCTATCAAGAAACAGTTTGGCTCACAGATTGCGTTGCATGGCGGCATTGACGCGCTTTTATGGGAGAATAAAAATAAACTCATTGAGGTAATTCAGAGCACGGTACCTAAATTGAATATAAATGGAGGCTACATATTTTCGATTGATCATTCGATACCCTCATCTGCAAGTTTAAAAGATTACAAAGAAGTTATCGAAATAGTAAAGAAATTATAGGTGATATTTCAAGAAAGTAATACGAAAAAAGGCATTTCAGATGTCTAAAATACAGATATGATTTTAATTGGGAATGTAGTTATGTATCTTAATTGGATAGATTGGGCTATTGTTATCGGAGTTTTGGTAGCAATGATAATTGCTGTATTGTATACATCTCGTTATACACGAAGTGTTGCTGCTTTCTTGGCGGCCAATCGCGCAGCAGACCGATACTTGCTCTGTGTGGCGGATGGTATGGCTGGTATGGCTTCGATTACCCTAATAATGTATTTTGAGATGTATTATCAGGCAGGATTCCCATTTGTGTGGTGGGATTTGGCAAGAGCCCTGATCATACCTACTGTTCTGGGCCTTTCTGGGTGGGCGATTTATCGATTTCGTCAGACGCGTGCATTGACACTGGCGCAATTTTTTGAAATGCGATATAGTCGAAATTTTCGCGTTTTTTCCGGATTTCTGGCATGGTTTTCTGGTATTTTGAATTTTGGAATTTTCCCTGCCGTTGGGGCAGGTTTTTTTGTGAACTTTCTTGGATTACCAAATACAATGCCAATCTACATCATTATTATGGTCATTCTCCTTAGTATAGCAGTGTTCTTCACATTTATTGGCGGCCAGATTGCGGTTATGGTAACAGATTTTATGCAAGGTATTTTTTGCAATATAACCATTGTAATCGTTAGCTTTTTCCTGTTGCGAGAATTTAATTGGAATCAGATTATCTCAACCATGTCAGCCAATGCCGATAGTAATGCATCCATGATACATCCATTTCGTGTCAATAATGCAAATGATTTTAATACTCTGTTCTATTTGGCACAAGCATTTATAGCTGCGTATATATTTATGTCCTGGCAGGGCGCGCAAGGCTATAATGCGGCAGCCAGGAATGCTCACGAAGCAAGAATGGGGCGCAGCCTAAGTGTATTTCGGATGTTTTCAATGAATGCATTTGTTTTAGTCGTTCCGATATGTGCATATACATTTATGAATTGTCCTGACTTTGCACAGGAATCTGCACAAGCCACTATAGAGGTTGCAAGTATTCAGGACGCAGTAATTGGCAAGCAGGCAGTAGTTGTGATAGCACTCAGGCACATGCTTCCAGTTGGCTTATTAGGAGCTATTTGTGCTGTGATGGGATCTGCATTTGTTGCTAACTGTGATACCTATTTACATTCGTGGGGAAGTATTTTTATTCAGGATGTTGTGTTGCCGTTACGAAAAGAACCAATTAATCAACAGCAGCATTTGAAGTGGCTTAGGTGGTCAATTTCAGGTGTGGCAGTATTTATTTTTATGTTTAGTATATTTTTTAGGCAAACAGAATATATTGCAATGTTTTTTAGTATCACCGGGGCCATTTTTACTGGCGGGGCCGGTTCCGCTATAATTGGAGGACTATATTGGACGCGAGGTACAACTACTGGTGCGTGGGCAGCGATGATAGTTGGAGCAGTACTTTCCATTTGCGGCATTGTTCTACAGCAAATCCATGCCGCATCACCATTTAATAATCATATTCTCGAATATATTGCTTCTTGCAATGGTTTATTTTTAGCATTTTGGTCTGCTATAGGGGCTATATGCAGCTATATCGTTGTCTCGCTAGTTGGAAAAAAGCCAGAAGTTGACTTGGATAAACTTCTGCACCGTGGCAAGTATTCTATTGCTTCTGAGAGAATACAGGTTACAACTACTAAAATCAATTCTTTGCAAACGATGATAGGCATTAATAAAGATTTTAAATTCAGTGACAAGATTGTATATATATTAATGGTTGTTTGGATCAGCTTAGTAATCGTTGGTTTTGTTGGCATAAGTGTTTATAATTTTATTGTGAGTGTTCCTGAATCTTGGTGGGCAGTGTTTTGGCACTTCTATGTTTGGTTGAGCCTAATCGGTGGCGCACTTACGACATTGTGGTTTACGATTGGAGGGACATTTGATGTGAGGCGTCTTTTGGGACGATTAAGAAAATCTATTATTGATGAACAGGATGATGGCAGAGTGATCAATGGGGGAAATGAATGAATTGTTGTAACCGTTCATGATTTTTTTTGAGCGATCAGTGAAGGATGTTCTTTGCGAAATGTTTAATATAAGTAACAATGCGGCATGGTATGCCCTGCGACGGACGATTCCGCGGTGGGATGCGGACAGGAATATCGCCGAACTGATGGACTTTTTAAAGCATCTGTATCGGGTCTTGGATATAGGATAATTGAGAAATCAAGTGGAACGTTAAGTGAAGTAATAAAAGTCATAAGCCGGAACGAATTGATGGTGTGCAGTAAATGACACGAAAGGAAATCTTAAATGTCGGATAATTTAAATACCTTGATTGAGCAGTGCCGCCAGAATCTTATTAATGCAAAGCCAATGACAGATGGATTACACGGTAAGCAGGCGGATCAGCTTATCAATCGTTATTCCTTTTTTGATGATGTTGATGATGCAGACGGCATGTTGATCAATAGCAGTGTTGTAATCAAAGAACTCCATACGCCTCGGCCCTATTTGCATATGATGGCCAGCAATCATCAAAGGAACCGCGATCAATGGGGCAGTTTTTGGGACCAGTATCGCGGTGGATTTTCCTGTGTTGATAGTGTTTTGGCCGGCAAGATGTCATCACATACCGACTCCAATTATGTCCCAACCGCACCGACAAGGCAGGATGTGCGGGATTTTTTCATCCATGAACAAGGCAAGTCATGGCCGATGTATCCAATCCCGCATTTTGAGGAAAATGCATACGCCGGTTTTGAATGCAGGCAAGGACTGGATTGGTTTAAGCTTGCGGCCATACGCAATGACCTTTCCTGTACACTGCTGGTGCAGGTTCATTCCGATTTGCCGGTTGAGATATGGAAAGTTAACATATCAAATGATTCAAATCGAAAACGTCAGTTGTCCTGGTTTTTGAGATTGCCGGTTTGCGTCGATTCCTACCCATCTTATTATTTTGTACCTCGGGTGGTCTGTGAGGGGCTGCTGGAAGACAGAACTATGGTCTTTGTCAATCATGACAAGAATAATGTGCATAAGCGGGCGGCCTTTCTGTTATCCGCGGATTCTTTTGATGGTTATGACATGATGGCAGAGCTATTTGATGGCAGCGGCGGGCGTTCTCCCATTCCTAAAGCGGTTGCTCAGGGCGCCTGTACAAACTCTCTCGGCCAGCAGCCGTATAGCGGTCTGATAGCGGCAGCACAGTTTAATGCGGTTCTTGCACCTAAAGAGTCAAG
>JBFYPZ010000094.1:0-8352 GCA_041303035.1 Flavobacteriaceae bacterium | reverse complement strand
CCATGTCCCTGTTCGAAATCCTGCTGAATTCATTGCTTTTTTGCAAGAATTCAGAGAAAACACGACCCAAATTCAACTATAAGACAATTGTTGTAACTCAACTTTATTTGTTTATTTTTGTTTGAATATTGATTCAGTAAGGTGAGTATAAAAACAACTTTTTCCATCAGGGACCTCGAACATTTAAGCGGAATTAAAGCCCACACCATAAGGATCTGGGAACGCAGATACCATCTTTTCGAACCGATCCGATCCGATACCAACATCCGTTCCTATGACCAGAAAAATCTGCAAAAGCTCCTGAATGTAGTTTTCCTCCTCGATAAGGGATATAAAATTTCGAAGATCGCAGAACTTTCAGAAAACGATTTGTACAAAATCACACGGGAGCTTCAGATAAACAGCGATCAGCCATCACAGGCCATGGATAATTTTAAATTATCGATGCTCGGATTTGACAGGGTCCTCTTTGATCAGACATACTTCCAGCTGCTTGAAAAAAACAGTTTTAGGGATGTTTTTCTGAAGACTTTTTTCCCCTTATTGGAAGAGATCGGCATGCTTTGGCTAAGCAAAACCATCACACCTGCCCATGAGCATTTTATTACAAACCTGATCAGGCAGAAGTTGCTTATCCAGACAGAAAAGGCCCAGCAATTACCAAAACTGCACGAGCAAACCTTTGCGCTCTTTCTGCCGCTAAACGAGATTCACGAGCTCGGACTCATGTTTCTCCATTACGAGTTGCTCGTAAAAGGCTATAATTCCATCTATCTCGGCCAAAGCGTCCCCATGGAAAACCTGAAAGATCTTCAGGATATATTTGATTCCATAACATTTGTCAGTTATTTTACAGTAGAACCGGCACTTGAATTTATACCTGAGTATCTGAAGGAATTTTCAGACAGTATTCTCAGCCCTGCGAATGAAGAGCTTCACCTGCTGGGCAGGAACGCACAGGAGTTCAGTCAGGACAATTCTTTTCCCAATATCCTGATTCACAAGAATATTGAGAATTTTCTCAATACACTGAATTAAAATATGTTAGCTTATCATTTTTTTTCTTAACTTTTGCATTTGAATTAGTCGGTAAATATTTTTCACTTTTTGATTGTTTTGTTTAACTTTTTAATATCTTTGTTGAACATATGAAAAAAAATATTTCTATCATCGGTTCCGGCTTTTCTTCGTTGGCTGCAGCATGTTATATGGCCAAAGCAGGATATGGTGTGAACGTATATGAAAAAAATCCGCAGCTCGGAGGCCGCGCACGGTCTTTTACTGAGCAGGGTTTTACCTTTGATATGGGTCCGACCTGGTACTGGATGCCAGACGTTTTCGAACGTTTTTTTGGAGATTTTGGAAAAAAAACCACTGATTATTACACCCTGGAACGTCTTTCCCCCGGTTACAGGGTTTATTTTGGAGAAGATAATTTTGTAGACATCGCCGCAGAAACAGAAAAGATCAAAGCTACTTTTGAAAAGATGGAGCCCGGATCGGCTGAGAAATTGCAGGAATTTTTGGACAAGGCCGGAAAAAATTATAAGATTGCCATAAAAGACCTTGTATATAAACCAGGCATCAGTCCTTTGGAACTCGTAACCATGGACACCATTTTTGAACTCAAACAATTTTACCTCACCATTCAGGATTACGTAAGAAAACATTTCAATGACACCCGGTTACAGCAAATACTCGAATTTCCGGTACTTTTTCTGGGAGCAAAACCGGGGAATACCCCACTCTTTTACAGTTTTATGAACTATGCTGATTTCTGCCTGGGAACCTGGTACGCGAAAGGAGGAATGATCTCTGTTGTAAACGGCATGATCGAACTTGCCAGGGAACTCGGCGTTCAGTTTCATACCCATGCCAACGTTACTGGCATCAATGTGGATGAAAAAGGTAAAGTCTCAAGTATTTATGTAAATGGCGAGATCATCAGCACCCGACTGATCATTTCCGGTGCCGATTACAGACACTCGGAAAGCCTTCTCCCGGAAGAGTTTCGCACATATACCGAAACTTTCTGGAGTAAAAAGATCATGGCTCCTTCCTCACTTTTGTTTTATGTGGGGATATCCAAAAAATTGAAGAATGTACTTCACCATACTTTGTTCTTTGATGCCTCTTTTGACGAACACGCAATAGAAATTTACGACAAGCCAGCCTGGCCTGCCAACCCGCTGTTTTACGCCAGTTTTCCGAGCATGACTGATGATTCGGTTGCCCCGTCAGGCCATGAAGCCGCCATTTTTCTGATTCCGCTTGCACCTGATCTCACGGACGATGAGGAAACCAGAGAAAAATATTTTAATATGATCATGAGCAGACTCGAATCGCTAACAAAGCAAACGGTGCGTGATCATATCGTTTTTAAAAAATCCTATTGCGTTAAGGATTTCAAAGAAGACTACAACTCATTCAAAGGAAATGCCTATGGGATGGCAAACACCTTATTACAAACTGCTTTTTTGAGACCCAAATTGAAAAGTAAAAAGGTGAAGAACCTCTTCTTCACCGGACAACTGACCGTGCCCGGACCGGGGGTTCCACCCTCACTGATCTCAGGGAAGCTCGTTTCAGAAATTATTATTAAAGAAAACACATTAAAACATGAAACAGTTATTTGATGAGGTTGCCTATTTGTGCAGTCGTTCTGTAACCGCAAAGTACAGTACCTCTTTTTCGATGGCCGTAAAAATGCTTTCGCCCCAAATTCAGGATCCCATACATGCGATCTACGGTTTTGTGCGATTTGCGGATGAGATCGTTGATACTTTTCATGAACATGACCAACAAGCCCTGCTCGACAATTTTGAAAAGGACCTGTATGAGGCAATTGAAAAAAAAATAAGTCTCAACCCCATTTTGCACAGCTTTCAGGACACAGTGCACAAATACAGGATCGATATGGAGCTGATAGAAGCTTTTATGCACAGCATGCACCTCGACCTGCACCAACTTACCTATAATACCATGCAGGATTACAACCAGTATATTTATGGATCGGCTGATGTGGTGGGCCTGATGTGCCTGAAAGTATTTGTCAACGGAGATCAGGATCAGTACAATGCTTTGAAATCACCGGCCATGCGTCTGGGCAGTGCTTTTCAGAAAGTTAATTTTTTGAGGGACCTGAAACATGATAACGAGGACCTGCACAGGATCTATTTTCCCCATTTGCAAGGGGCTGAATTAAATCAGGAAAACAAAACCCTGATCATTGAAGAAATTGAAAATGATTTTAAAGAAGCTTATTCCGGAATACAGAAATTGCCCAATGAGGCCAAGTTCGGAGTTTATACCGCTTATATCTATTACATGAAGCTCTTACAAAAATTAAAAAAGGCCAATGCCAGAGAGATCAGGGAAGAGCGGATCAGAATCAATAACCCTACAAAAATCAAACTGCTGGTGTCTTCCTATGTCAATTACAAACTCAAACTGATCTAGGGAATATGCGATGGTATGTAATTTTCATTTTCATCTTAACTGTTAATCTTACGGTAATGGCGCAGCAGGATCCCCTGAAAATTGCCAGAGAAGCGTTTCAAAATGGCACGGAAGAAGCCCTGAAAAAAGTCCTTGCCCTGCCTGAAAGTCCTAAAAATCCCGTGGTTTCTGCATATCAGGGTGCCAGCAAGGCCAGAATGGCCGAATTCGTATCTAATCCCATCACCAAAGTGAAATATTTTAACAGCGGAAAAGCCATGCTCGAAGAAAGCCTTGCGAAAAAAAAAGATCCGGAATCGGTTTATCTGCGGCTGATGATACAACTGAATGCTCCGGGATTTTTAAATTACCACAAAAACATAACAGAGGACCTGGATTATTTCAATAAAAATATTGGCAAGTCTGATTTACCACCTGCAACAAAGGCCATGTTTGTTTCTAACCTGAAAAAAGGCAATAAACACAAGCATGATCTCAGTTCACTGGATGCGTTAAAGTTTTATTAAGCCCCTTAAATTTAAGTTCATTTAACACCGAATATGTATCTTTGTATATAACAGTTTTTTTAATAAACCATACGCCATGATCTTATTTTTTACAATTCTGATAACCACTGTACTCATGGAAGGCGTTGCCTGGGGTATGCATAAATACCTCATGCACGGATTTTTCTGGAACCTGCATGAAGACCATCATTTGCGCACAAACCACGATTCTTTTTTTGAAAGGAACGACACTTTTTTTATCTTCTTCTCCATACTTTCAATTGCCGCATTTCTGATCTGGAAATTTACTGATTCAAGTATTTTTCTTGGAATTGGTATTGGTATTTGTATCTACGGTTTTATCTATTTTGTTATCCATGACCTGTTTATCCACCAAAGGATCAAGATCTGGCGCAATACCCAAAACCCATACCTGAAAGCCATCAGAAGAGCACATAAAATGCACCACAAACACCTCGGCAAGGAGGAAGGAGAATGTTTCGGTATGCTCTGGGTACCCTTTAAGTATTATCAGGCTGAATTTAAAGGATGATGTCGCTTTACTTCTGGTTGGACATATTATCGATCTCTGTACCCTTACTGGTGAGCTTTCATCCCAGAATCAGGTTGCACCATTACTGGAAAAGCCTGTTTTCTGCTATAGCACTGAGCATGATCCCCTTTATTATCTGGGATATCTATTTTACCATCCACAAGATCTGGGGATTTAATCCGGATTATTTGTCTCAGACCTATATTTTACATTTGCCTGTTGAAGAGTGGTTGTTCTTTATATGTGTTCCTTATGCCTGTGTTTTTACACACGAAGCCCTCATGGTTTTGACAAAAAATGCCCATTTGACACCGAAAATCACAAAAATCATTACTTTTTTGCTTTTGCTGGTTTTTGGACTGGTACTTGCCTTTCATTTCGATCTGGCCTACACAGCTGTCAACATGATCTTTGCCATCATAATCCTTCTGCTGGCCTATCGTTACAACCCGGGATTGCTTTCATCCTTTTACCTTACATTTCTGGTCATGCTCATACCTTTTTTTATCGTAAATGGTATCCTTACCGGTACGGGTATAGAGAATGAAGTGGTCTGGTACAACAATGATGAAAACCTGGGTATACGCATGCTCACCATTCCCATTGAAGATTCCGTTTTCGCGTTTTCACTGATCCTACTGAATTTATTGCTTTTTAAAAAACTGAAGCAGTTCGATGTCTAAGTAATTTAAGATCAAAAACCAATTATAGAGCAGGAAAAAGTTCTTCAATTTTATTTTTCAATCCCCAATTGAGTTTCATCCATCATCAATAAAATAAAATACATTCTAAACCAAAAAGTATGTTGTCCTCCGTAAAATCACCGAAGTATTTAGCAGTACAAATAAGAACAATTCTATAAAAGATGGGCCACCAATTCAAATTTTTTACTGCTGTATTCTTTTTCATTGTTGCTTCGGCTTTTGCCCAGAAAAAAATCACCTTGAGCGGCACCATTACTGATCAGAAAAACAATGAAACGCTGATCGGGGTAACCGTTGTGATCCCTGAGCTGCAAACAGGTACTACCACCAATGAATACGGCTTCTATTCTATTTCAATGCCTGCGGGTGAATACACAATTGAAATCAGTTATCTGGGTTTTGAGAACCTGTCAGAAAAAATACTGCTCGATCAGAATATCCGAAAAAATTTCGCCCTGACAGAATCGAGTCAGCAGCTGGAGGAAATTGTTCTGACCGAAAAAAATCAGGCAATCGAAATAAAAAGGCCCGAGATGAGTGTTAACAAACTCTCTATCCGGGAGATTAAATCCATGCCTGTAGTTTTGGGTGAAGTGGATATCATAAAATCCCTGATCACACTCCCGGGAGTTACCAATGCCGGAGAGGGACAATCCGGCTTTAATGTCAGGGGCGGTGGTGCCGACCAGAACCTCATCCTGCTCGATGAGGCAACCATCTACAATTCCTCCCATCTGTTTGGACTTTTTTCTGTTTTTAATCCGGATGCAGTAAAGGATCTGAAATTGTACAAAGGAGGCATTCCTGCCCGTTACGGGGGCCGGCTGTCATCAGTGCTTGATATTTATCAGAAAGAAGGGAACAGCAATGATTTTCATATGAACGGTGGTATTGGCATCATTTCCAGCCGTTTACTGGCCGAAGGGCCCATAGTGAAAGACAGAGGCTCATTTCTGGTAGCGGGAAGAGCTTCTTACGCCCACCTGTTTCTGGAGTTTACAGACAATGAGAACTCCGCCTATTTTTATGACCTGAATACAAAATTGAGCTACAGGCTCAATGATAACAACAGCATCTATTTATCCGGATATTTTGGCCGGGATGTTTTCACGATCAATAAAAGTTTTGTTAATACTTATGGCAATTCCGTATTTAATCTGCGATGGAATCATTTGTTTTCAGATAAACTCTTTTCTAATATGTCTTTTATTTACTCAGACTATTATTACGGTTTAACGCTGGATTTTGTAGGATTCAACTGGGACAGCGGCATAAAGAACTACAATTTCAAATATGACTTTAAACATTACGTAAGCAATAAAATGCGGCTCACCTATGGGGCAAATGCGATTTATTACAATTTTAATCCCGGCCGTATAGAGCCTTCAAATGAGAACTCAGGTATCAACCCGGACCAGCTGGACAAAAAATACGCCTTTGAACCGGCCGTATATATCGATGCCGAGCAGGAACTCAGCTCACATCTTTCAATTTCTTACGGTCTGCGCTACAGCTTGTTCTATCGCCTTGGGGAACAGACCCTAAATGTCTATGCAAATGACCATGCGGTTAAATACAATCCCCTATTTCAAATCTATGAAAAGGCCACACCCATCGGAACAAAATATTACGAAGACAATGAAGTGATTGCGAGTTTTGACAATTTTGAACCCCGATTTGCAATTTCCTATGCCTTTAACAATACACAATCTGTTAAGGCCAGTTACAACCGGATGAGTCAGTACCTGCATCTGATATCCAACACGCAGTCGCCCACACCGCTGGATGTTTGGGCTCCATCAGACGATTTTTTAAAACCACAAATCCTTGACCAGGTAGCCCTCGGATATTTTCAAAATTTCAGAAATGATGATTATACGCTGGAACTTGAAACCTTTTATAAGAAAATTGAAAACCGGGTTGATTATATTGATGGAGCCGACCTGATCGCCAACAATGCCATTGAGCAGGTAGTTTTAAATGGCCATGCACGGGCCTATGGACTGGAGGTACTTTTCAGAAAAAATGCAGGTAAATTTAACGGTTGGCTGTCCTATACCCTTTCCAGATCTGAGCAGCAGGTTCCCGGAAGAACTCCGGAAGAAACCGGTATCAATAACGGGGACTGGTACCGCTCAGGCTATGATAAGCTACACGATATTTCCCTCGTTGGAAATTACAGACTGAATGATAAGTGGAATTTCAGTGGAAACTTTGCGCTGCAGTCCGGCCAACCGGTAACCTATCCCAACGGAAAATACGAATATCAGGGCATATCAGTGCCCATTTATGGTTCCAGAAATGCCGATAATTTGCCTGCTTACCACCATCTTGACCTGTCCGCCACCCTTACTCCAAGAAAGAACCGCGACAGAAACTGGCAATCTGAGTGGGTTTTTGGTATTTACAATGTGTATAACAGAATGAATGCCGCTTCGATCACTTTCAGGCAAAATGAAACGACCGGGCAAAATGAAGCCGTTCGTCTGTCTATTTTTGGCATAGTGCCCAGTGTATCCTACAATTTTAAATTTTAAGCGATGAATGTATTAAAATATATCTTTTTCCTAAGTCTGATCGTCTTATCAGTCAGCTGTGAAGATGTGGTCGATGTAGATCTGGATACAGCCCCACCGAGACTTGTGATCGAGGCATCCATCGACTGGCAGAAAGGAACTCCCGGGAATAATCAGCAAATTGTATTGTCGACGACAACCGGATATTATTCTGAAGAAATTCCCCGGGTTTCAGGGGCTTCGGTAAGCATTAGCAACAGCACTAATACTGTTTTCAATTTCCTTGAGGAAAGCGATCCGGGGGTTTATATTTGTTCCGATTTTGTACCAAAATTAAATGAGACGTATACCTTAACAGTCAATTATGATGGCGAAATGTATAAAGCCACTGAGACCCTTCTGCCTGTGCCGGTGATTACCAGAATTGAACAAAACAATGACGGTGGTTTTTCCGGTGAAGATATTGAGGTAAAATTCTTTTATAATGACATACCCAATTCCACCAATTTCTATTTGAACAGATTTGATTCACCCTATGCGGTGTATCCCGAATACAGCGTGCTCAAAGACCAGTTCTTTGAGAACAACGAAATGTTCGGGCTTTTTTCAAACGAAGACCTGAAAGCCGGTGACCG
>JBFYPZ010000093.1:0-8717 GCA_041303035.1 Flavobacteriaceae bacterium | reverse complement strand
GATTATCCGGAGATTAATTTTTATGCCTTTTATTTGGATTTAATCCAATATTCTGCGAACAACCCGTTGAATGATCGTATTCCAGGCGCGGACGCCGGTCGCTCTCTTGAGTACTTCATGGCAAACAAACCGGATGGTTTAATGCTGGACACATTGCCTTTGACGAGTTTTGAGGGTTATCTTAAGTATTATTTCCGAACCGACCATCACTGGAACGTGCATGGTATGTTGGCGGGATATGCGAAGATCCACAAAATGCTGTCAAAAGAATATCCGGAAATATCCCCAATGTATCCCCATGACAAAATTTATACATTCCCCGATATCGAGTTTGTGGGGACCTGGGCGAGGAGACTGAATTACAGGGCTCGCCCTGAACCTTTTGAGGTGGTCATTCTCGACCTTCCTGTTTATAAAACAAGATGTTATCCTCAGGCTTAAAAACCCGATGGAATACATTGAAAACCGGAAAATACTGCTTTCCGGTTTTTTTAATTTGTAGCGAGATCGGGAATTGAACCCGAGACCTCCGGGTTATGAATCCGACGCTCTAACCATCTGAGCTACCTCGCCAAATTTTTGAGGTGCAAAGATAAAAACATTTTTATTTGAATCAACATTAAGTCTTTTTATTTTGCCCGTAAATAATTTTTTTTAAAATTATAAATTATATATATTGCCGGAAGAATTTATATGAAAAGATTTAAACGATTAGAATGACAAAATTTGAATTAGAATTTCCAATTCACGCCTCAGATAGTTTTATTTATCAGTATATCTCCAGTCCGGATTCCCTGGGTGAATGGTATGCTGATAATGTCAATTCCCGTGGTCAGAATTTCACTTTTATATGGGATGGTTCCGAAGAGGTGGCCAAACGTGTGGCCTTTAAAACAGACCAGTTCATCAGGTTTAAATGGGTAGAATCAATGGACCCGGAAGCTTATTTTGAATTTAAAATAATTAAAGATAACCTGACCAATGATGTTTCTTTAATTGTAACTGACTTTGCCGAGGAAGATGAGCTTGAAGAAGCCAAGATGTTTTGGGAGAATAAAATTGCAGATCTCCGACATATCATTGGAGGATAAAAAAACCTTGCCCTAAAAACGGTTACTGTCCCAATTTTTTATTTCAAATTTCTATTCAAGCGATGATTGTAAACTTCAATGGGGCTTTGTTAAGCAGCGATCAGTTCAATTTGAGCCTTAACAACCGGGGATTTAAGTTTGGCGACAGCGTTTTTGACACCCTGAAGGCCGATCGTTTCACATGTTTTTTCTTAGAAGATCATTATTTCAGGCTCATGGCATCCATGCGCATGTTGAGAATGGAAATTCCCATGAACTTCAGTCCGGGGTTTTTTAAGGATCAAATCATTGAAACACTCAAGGCAAACAAGCTGGAAGGTCTTTCCAGGATCAGGTTTAGTGTTTTTCGCAGTGGGGGTGGATATTACCTTCCTGATTCCAATGAGATCGATTTTTTGGTTGAAGCGACCGCTTTGGAAAAACGAACATATGTAGATTACGAAATTGAGCTTTACAAGGATTTTCAAATTATTTCAGGGCTGCTTTCCAGCATTAAAACCAACAACAAAATACTACAGGTACTTGGGAGCGTTTACGCCAAAGAGAACGGTTATCATAACTGTTTGCTGCTGAATGAACGGAAGCAGGTTGTAGAAGCCTGTAATGCCAATCTATTCATTGTGAAAGAAGGACTTATACGAACACCGGCCATCGGGGATGGTTGTGTAAACGGGATCATCAGAAAAAAAGTAGTTGAGCTGGTCAGCAGGATGCCCGGACTCCGGTTGGAAGAATCTGCCATAAATCCCATGGATTTGTTGCAGTCTGATGAGGTGTTCCTCACCAATTGCATTATGGATATACAATCAGTAAATACCTTTCGCAAGAAGCAGTATGTGAATGGTTTAACTGATAAGATCAGGGAAAAATTCAGATTATTGGTCGAAGAACAGCTCAGTTAATTATAGCTCGGATTTGCCGGTGCATTCGCCCAGATCCTGTAAACACCTCCAAATTTAGTGATCTCATCTTTCCAAAAGCTGTTGTGATTGATATCAAACAGATCCTGAAATTTATTTTCTATGACTACCCAGGAATAGGTGGTCAGTTCTTCCTCGAGCTGCTGTGATGACCAGCCGCTGTATCCCAGGAAGAAGCGGATGTCGTTTTTTGAAATGATGTCCTCTTTTAATAATTCCATTACGGCTTCAAAATCACCCCCCCAGTAAAATCCATCACCAACTTCAATGCTTTCGGGTATAAGTTCAGGTATTCTGTGCACATAATAAAGATTGCCTTCCGATACCGGTCCCCCGAAATAAACGCGCAAAGTTGAATCTACCTCAGGTAAAATATCCCCGATTGTATATTCGGTAGGCTTATTAAAAATAAAACCAACCGAACCGTTTTCAGAGTGTTCAGTGAGCAGCACGATGGAACGGTTAAAAGAACTGTCGGTAAGCACGGAGGGCTCTGCAACCAGTATTTTTCCTTTCGATACCTTTAATTTTGACATTTTGGGGGATTATTAAAAGATAAATATAGAAAAAATAATTATATAAAAAAAAAGCTGCCAAAAATGGCAGCTTTATTGAAACAGGATTCAAGATTAGTTGACAGAATCTTTCAATTCAGACCCTGGTTTAAAAGTAACCACTTTTCTTTTTGGAATTTTAATTGTAGCTCCGGTTTGTGGGTTTCTTCCTTCTCTGGCTGGTCTTTCTTTAACAGAAAATGAACCAAAACCAACTAAAACAAGTTTTCCACCTCCCTTTAAGGTCTTTTTTACGTTTTTCATCAAAGAGTCTAGAGCTTTACCAGCAGCAGCTTTTGAAACTCCTGCATCGGCAGCCATTGCCTCGATCAAATCTGATTTGTTCATAATAAAAATTTTAAAAATGGGTTATAATATTTTTTATTTGCTCATATAAGCATAACAAATATAGATTTTATAAGGGCTTACACAAGTTTTAGGCTAAAAATATGCCAGATTGTTGATAAATTAACTGAAAATGTTCATAACACAGGTAAAACAAGCCTTCTTTCCTTATTTAAAGCGGCTTAAAGTCCCTAATTCATGGTTGCATCCTGCGAAATTGAAAAACCATTGAGCAGGCTTTGCGCATCCATCAGAGCCTTACCGGAAAGCCTCAGTTGAATAATATCCATATAACCATCAGCACAATAAACCTTTATTTCTTTTTTGGTGGTTTTTACCATTCCCGGAGTAAAGGTATGCGCTTCTTCAAACGGCCTGGCTTCATGGATCTTTACCTGATAAACTGTATTGTCGTTAAAAAGCTTTGTATGCGCTGCAGGAACAGGTGAAAGTCCCCTGATCAGGTTATACACATTGTGAACGGTGTCTGTCCATTTTATTTCGCAATTTTGAGGATTTAATTTTGGAGCCGGTTTAAAGTTACCAGCCGGTTGGATTGTGCTTTGTATTGAGTTATCTGCAATGCGTCTGATCGTTTCTACCACCAGATCACCTCCGAGATTCATGAGTATATCGTGCAGTTCTCCAAAAGTCTGATTCGGGTGAACCGGGGTTTCCTTTTGCAGCAATAGGGCACCATTGTCTATTTGCTCGTCAATAAAAAAAGTAGTCACTCCGGTGACAGTTTCACCATTGATAATGGCCCAGTTGATAGGGGCTGCACCCCGGTACTGAGGCAGCAGTGAGGCATGCAGGTTAAATGTTCCGTATTTCGGCATGGCCCAAACGGCTTTGGGTAACATTCTGAATGCCACAACTACCTGCAGATCGGCCTTATATTTTTTTAATTCTTCTAAAAAATTTTCTGATTTAAGGTTGGTGGGTTGCAGTACCGGTAAATTGCGAGACTGGGCGTATTCTTTTACCGCCGATTGCCTTAATTTCTGACCCCGGCCCGCCGGTTTATCGGGAGCAGTAATAACAGCAACGACTTTCAGGTGATTTTTCAACAAGGCTCTCAAACTTGCCACTGCAAATTCGGGAGTCCCCATGAAAATTATTCTCAGGTTTTTCATTTATTCACTATTTCAAATTTATTCTGTAAAGTTAGTCTTAGCGATCCGTTTTCCAGCATAAATTGCAATTTTTTTAACACCTGTTCTTCAGGGCGATCCAGTTTGTCAATAATTTCCTGAACAGATAATGAGGTAGATTCCTCGAAGGCATCACGAATATTTTCCTCCTCCAGAGCCTGACTCTTTTTGCCTTTCTTTCTGCAAAGATCACATAAACCACAGGGCTTTTTCAAGGTGCTTTCTTCCAGATAGGTCTGAAGAAAAAGATTCCTGCAACCCCTTTCCTGCTGCAGGTAGCTCAGCATATCTTCAGCTTTGGTTAATTTTTGCCTGTTCACTTTCTCAGCAAATGGTTTTATAAGCTGCAATATATACCGGTCTTCACGCGGTATTAAAAGCTGGATCTGGCTGTTTCCGGTATGGGCTTCGTATGCAACGATACCTTGTGCATGAAGCTGTTTTAGCTGTTCCTTAATTTTTTCCTTGTTCATCAAAAGTTTTTCGGATAAAAAGCTTTCGCTGATATTGACAGGCATCTCAAAAACACCGGCATAGCTGCGGCAAACGGTCTGAAGGAGTAATTTATCCTTTTCATTTTGTCTGTAAAACCCGAAGAGCGCCCGGTTGCTCACCATGATCTGAAGGGAGGAACCTCTTGAACTGATTTTCTGATTGGCAATAACCCCTGTGTTTTCCAGTACTGAAATGGCATTGGAAGCAGGCAGTAAGGGTATATTGTACCTGGAACAAAAGTCCTGCAGATCAAAATCCACAAATGCTTCATGATATTCACCCTTACCGATACGCAGATACTGCATCAGATCAGAATAGACCTTTTCACAGATTTCTTTGGTAGCAAGGCTTTTCTGAATGGATTGCCGAAAGGTATGAGCCAGGGCAGGACTATACAGCAAAACAGCATAAGATGTCATCCCGTCGCGCCCGGCCCTTCCGGTTTCCTGCAGGTAATTTTCGACAGAGTAAGGGATATTTATATGCAGGATGGCCCTGACATTGGCTTTGTTAATGCCCATACCAAAGGCTGTTGTGGCAACCATGACCCTTATCTTTTCACTGAACCAGAGCTCGTAGGCTTTGGCCTTTTCCTCTTCGGTCAGTCCGCCATGATAGCAGGTCGCTGCAAAGGATCTTTTTTGAAGATATTCAGCCATTTCAACAGTGGCTCTTCTGGTGCCCGCATAAATGATAACTGGCCCTTCTGTTTTTTTAAGGATGCCTGGTATCTTGTTAAAAGGATCTTCAGTATGAATAACATTGTAGCTCAGATTGGATCTGTAAAAGGATTTTTTGAATACTTCAGGCTTGCTCAGTCCGAGGTTTTGCCTGATATCATCAACGACTTTGCCGGTAGCCGTGGCCGTCAGTGCAATAACGGGAGTTCCCGGTATTAATGCTTTCAGTGAGCCGAGTTTCAGATACGACGGCCTGAAATCATGCCCCCATTCCGAGATGCAATGCGCTTCATCCACAGCCAGCAAACTAACTGATACCTCCTTAATTTTTTCCTGAATCAGTTCTGACTGGATCTTTTCAGGTGATAAGTATAAAAACTTAATCCCCCCGTATTTTATATTGTCAAAGGTCTGGATGATCTCATCAAAGGTGTTTCCTGCGGTGAGTGCTACTGCTTTGATATTTCTTTTGTTCAGATCGGATACCTGATCATTCATCAGGGCTATTAAGGGGGAAACTACAATACAGAAACCGTCAGACACAAGTGTCGGAACCTGGTAACAGAGGGATTTACCGCTACCTGTAGGTAAAAGGGCAATAACATCTTTTTTCTGTAGCACAGCCTCTATGATCTCCTGTTGCGGGTGCCGGAATTCCTCGTAGTTCCAGTAATTCTTAAGTATCTGTTCAGCGGGACTCTTCATGGCTAATCTGCTTTAAGATAAAATCAACCCTTTCTTCCACTGTCCCCCTGGGAACTGAGATCAGGTCATAACCCAATCTCCTGTATATTTTTTCTATAGACCGGAAAATTTCCCGGGCCTGGTCAAAATCTTCATACCTTTCAGTATCCATTTGGTAGATATCAGGCCAGGGAGGCATGATAAAGATCTTATGATATGAATAAGCTTCAACCACCCGGTAAAAATAATCATCGTAAACAAGGTTAAAATGATCCAGATAGGCATTCACATCAGGCAGCCCGCGGTCAAAAAAAACGATTTCTGCTCCTGTTCGTTCGGCTTCAAGGTATTGCTCTTTTCTTCCTTCCAGCAACATTTTGCTGAATAGCATGGGTTCATTGAGAAACAACTGTTCAATACCGCTTTTTCTGGCATTCAGGGTAACTTCCCTTGAAATCTCAGGCATACAGACATAATCGCGCTGTATGAGCTCATTGATAACAACAGATTTTCCGGATCCCGGTCCGCCCGTGATGACAATTTTTTTTTGCATTTGGTATTCTTGAATATGCCTGTTCAAAAGTAAAAAATATTAATTGTAAATTTGTGAGCTGATTCATAAGTAATTATTAATAGCGGAGTAATTCATAAGTAATCATTTATATATGAGCAAAGAATCTGAATTTTATGAAAAACTAAAGATCAGTCTGTCAGAGACAACCACTTTTCCGACCAGATATCTTTATAAATTCATTATCGAGTCCTCTGTTGAAAAAGTGGCTGAAATTGAAAACTTTTTTGACAATATGGGAGCAGTGATCGATAAAAAAGCATCTTCCTCTGCAAAATATACGAGTTTATCGATCTATGTAACCATGAATAGCCCTGAAGAGATCATTGAAAAATATAGGGAGGTTTCTAAAGTTGAAGGGGTAATTTCTTTGTGATTTTTTTAACAAGAATTAATTAATATTGAAATATTTTTGCCGGGTATTTCCCTCTCATTTATAATTTTTTTCCTGCAGTATTACATGAAGTTTTCAATATATCTTTTTATTTTAAGTCTGCTCTTTACCGGTCACCTGTGTGCCCAGGAAACGGATAGGGTATTGCTGACAATCAATAAAAAGCCTGTTTTTACTTCTGAATTTATGCGCGTTTACGAAAAGAACAAAGATATAGTCATCGATAACCAAGGCAAGGAAGTAAAAGAATACCTGGATCTGTTTGTCGATTTTAAATTAAAACTTGCTGAGGCCTATGCATTGGGTCTTGATAAAGAACCTGAATTTATAGGTGAACTCAACAAATACAAATCGCAGTTGGCTGATTCATATATCAAAGATGAGGAGATCCGGGAAGAATTGGTGATGGAGACCTATGAACGAATGAAATACGAGATCAATGCAAGCCATATCCTGGTGCTGACAGATGTGAATGCACTTCCTGCCGATACGGTCAAGGCCTATGCAAAGATCAGTGAAGCCTATAATAAGATCAAGGCCGGAAACAGTTTTGAAGAAGTTGCAAAAACTTATTCTGAAGACCCTTCGGTTGCCCAGAACGGAGGAAATTTGTCCTATTTTTCTGTGTTCGATATGGTATATGACTTTGAAAATGTGGCCTATAGCACTCCGGCGGGAAGCATCAGCAAACCTTTCAGAACCCAGTTTGGTTACCATATTTTAAAGGTCAACGATAAAAGACCGGCCAGGGGAGAGTTGGAGGTAGCTCATATTTTTGTTAAAAATAATCCGGCTGATACGGTATACGCCGAAAAACAGTGCGGGGAAATCTATGACAAGATAAAGCAGGGTGAAGATTTTGCCTACCTTGCAGGAAAATATTCCGATGATCCCACGGGAAGCCAGAATGGTGGCAGACTTCCCCGGTTTGGCTCGGGAAGGTTGATCAAACCGATGGAGGATCAGGCTTATATGTTAAAAGAGATCGGAGATGTATCCCGGCCTTTTGAAACAGAATACGGCTGGCATATATTCAAGCTGATTAAAAAATATCCCCTGCTTCCTTATGAACAAATGCAGGAACAGATCGTTCAGCAACTGGGAAACAGCAACAGGTCAGCCATACTCAAAAAGGACCTGGCAAATAAACTCTCCGGGAAGTATAAGATCAGCCAGATTGACAAGGGGGGCTTGTACGCCCTGGATCAAACGGCAGCTGCTGTTCCAAAGGAACTCGTTGTTCTGACGATCAATGAAAAGTCATATTCGGCGGAAGAATTTGTTGCCTACAGACAATTGGCAAAACAACAGAACATAAGCGGTGATTTCGAACGGTTTAAAACCGAAAAAATTCTGGAGTACCATAAGGATCATCTGGAAAGCAGCAATACCGAATTTGCCCTGACCCTGAAAGAATACGCTGAAGGCATTTTATTGTTCGATCTGCTGGAGAATAATATCTGGAAAATGGCAGAAACCGATTCTCTCGGACTGGCTGATTATTACCAGAAGCATCTAAATGATTATTACTGGAAAAAAAGCGTTCATATCATTATAGCAAATTGCAATGAAAAAGTGAAGGCAGAGCGCGTACGAGAATTACTCCTGGAGGGCAGGAATACCGAAGAGATCAAAGCTCAGGTGAATGAAGGAGCCATGATCCATGTTTTATTCAATGAGGCTGTTTTGGAATTACCCTCTAATAAATTACCTTTAAATTTTGAAGAGCAACTTGGTGTTTCAAAGGTCTATGCCGATGATGATAGGCATTTTACAGTTGTGCAAGTTCTGGAACTCATGCCTCCCAGGCCAAAAACCCTCAGGGAAAA
>JBFYPZ010000092.1:0-9004 GCA_041303035.1 Flavobacteriaceae bacterium | reverse complement strand
AGATTTGAGCAGGAAAAACCCAAGCTGGTAGTGGGAATCGTAGTGGACCAAATGCGCTATGACTTTCTGACCAGATTTTATCCTAAATACGGTCAAGATGGTTTTAAAAGACTGATTCATCAGGGATTCAATTGCGAAAATGCGCATTTTAATTACATACCGACCTATACGGCAGTTGGCCATGCCTCGGTTTATACCGGAACAACACCAAGTGTTCATGGAATTATCGGCAATGATTGGTACGACAAGGAATTAAAAAAATCGATTTATTGTGTTGATGATTCGAATTACAGCGGTGTGGGTGCACAAACCGGTGGTAATAAATCCCCGGCCAGGCTGCTGACAACTACGGTTACCGATGAACTTCGTCTGGCGCAGAACAACAGGGGAAAAGTCATCGGCATCAGCATAAAAGACCGTTCGGCTATCCTTCCGGTTGGCCATACCGCTAACGCTGCTTACTGGATTGAAAGCAAAAACGACGGGAAGTTCAGTACGAGTTCTTTTTATATGGAAACATTACCCGGCTGGGTAGTTGATTTCAACAACAGAAATCTCCCCGAAAAATACATCAATCAAAAATGGGAGACCCTGTACCCAATAGAATCCTACACAGAGAGCATCGCAGATGACAATCTTTATGAACAAAGTTTCGCAGGGCAGGAAAAAGCAGTTTTCCCTTATGACCTCAAGGCTTTAAGCGCGCAGAACGGCGGTTATGATGTGCTGAAAAGCACACCCTTCGGGAATACGCTGTTGTTCGAATTTGCCAAAAGTGCAGTTCAACATGAAAAATTGGGAAATGGGGAGTTCACAGATTTTCTGGCAATCAGTTTTTCGAGTCCTGACTATATCGGACATCAGTTTGGAGTGGATTCAAAAGAAATTGAAGATACTTACCTGCGTCTAGATAAAGAGCTGGGCGAATTTTTGTTGTTTCTTGATAAGGAAGTAGGCAAGAGTAACTACACCTTGTTTTTAACCGCAGACCATGCAGCTGTTCAAGTGCCTGCCTATTTGAATTCATTAAAGATTCCGGCCGGGTATATCGACATGAAAGATTTCAATTCCTATATCCAGAATTTCTGCCAAAGCAGATATGGTTCAGCAAATTTGATCGAAAACGTGTCTAATTCTCAAATTTTCCTGAACAGGGATGAATTGAAAAGATTAAAACTCGACCGCAATACGGTTTCCGAAGAACTGGCGGAACTGATTATTGATTATAAGAATGTATTTAAAGTAGTGACTGCCAAAACACTGCAGAGCACTTCATTTTCAGATAGAATATTAATGCATTTGCAAAATGGCTACAACCAAAAGCTATCAGGCGATGTGATGATCATTCCGAATCCGGCTACGATCGTTTACAGCAAAAAAGGATCTACCCACGGATCCGGCTTTAGTTATGATACCCATGTGCCGGTATTGTTCTATGGACGCGGAATTCAGACCGGGAGTTTGAAATCACCGGTTTCTATCACGGATATTGCACCTACCCTGGCCAATTTATTGCAGATTTCCTTTCCGAACGGGAGCAGCGGGAATGTCATTGAAGCTGCTTTGAAATGATACTGCCCGGCAGATAACGGGCTTAGCCACAAATGAAAAAACCCCCCGCAGAGCGGAGAGTTTCCTTCTTTAACAATAACAATTTTCCCAAGTTTTACTCAATTAAAACTTATGAGATATTAGAACGGTATATGTATTTTTATATTGCGGGATAAACAGAAAAAAAATGACTTTTTTTTAGATCTTGGCTTGAATAAATTTTGTCTGTATGGGAAGGGAAAAATATCCGGCAAAACCGGGATGTGTAATTGCCTGAAAATAAGGGAATTTTAAAAAAACTGTATTTATTCTGATACAGGATTTAAAAAAAACGGCCTGAACAAAAATTCAGGCCCTTTGGTAATTTTATTTCTTTAATAAACCATCGAGTTGGTTTGTCTCGATCAGGCTTTGTATCCGTTCAGGATCAAAATTGCCCTTCAGATACAAAATATAGTGGTTTTTGCCTTCGGTTTTGTGCATGACGACCTCTTTGATCACATCACCCTTTTCTTTCACGGCAACAAAAGATTGCGAGTCGGTTTCATTTTTTCTGAGGACATCCTTATAATTCTGCGTAATGCTGTTGATCTCCTCAGTGATCTGCTGACTTTGAGCAGGACTGCAATCGGTGAACGACATGGCCCTGAAGTCCTTTACATTCTTAAAAAGTTCATTGAGCTCAGGCGAAGCACTTTTTAACAGCGACCTGACATAAGACGGTACCTGAAAAGAAGACAGGTTCTCGTCATTTTTGTGCCTGTTGTAAAATGAATCCATAGAATTAAAAGAAGCACAACCTAAGATTAGGAAAGTGATGAGCGAAAGCGAAACAAAGTATTTTTGCATAGTTTGGTTTTAATTGTTGTTTATTGGCAGCAAACAGCCTGATTTACAAATATAGTCATCTTTTGGAAAAAAAATAATGAATGTGTAAATTTCAGCATATGCCCCCTTTATTGAAAAAAAATGATAAATTTGAATACCAATTCACACGTACTCATGACACATTTTCAAAGCCTTCAAGTGATCCTTATGTTTTCTGTTTTTTTTATGGCCGCACAAGACAAACCTGCCTATTTACTGTACAACAGCAAGGGAAAAACAGCAGAATACAAAGACATGGTAAAAGACCTGTCCAAAGCCGATATGGTTTTTTTTGGTGAACACCATACCAACCCAATTTCTCACTGGCTGCAGCTTGAAGTTACCCAGAGCCTGTATGAAAGTGTTGGGGATAAATTGATTCTGGGTGCTGAGATGTTTGAGAACGGGAACCAGCTCGTCATGGATGAATACCTGGCCGGATTTTACGATGAAGAGAAAATGATACCTGAAATGACGCAGATGTGGAAAAATTATAAAACGGACTACAAACCTTTGCTCGATTTTGCCAAAGAAAAAAAGATCCCGTTTATTGCCACCAACATACCCAGGAGGTATGCAGCCATGATCAATAAGGACGGAAAGGATGCACTGAAAAAATTAAGTCCGGAAGCCGCTAAAATGGTGAGTCCGGACCTGTTAAAATACTATGATCCCAGTGTAAAGGCCTATGCCGAAATGAAAGACAAAATGGGAGGGCATGTGCCCAAGAATATGGATAACATTCAACTGGCCCAGGCAGCTAAGGATGCAACCATGGCACACTTTATGCTGAAGAACTACAAGAAACCCATGTTGTTCCTGCATTATCAGGGATCTTATCACTCAGACAACGATCAGGGGATCATCTGGTGGGTCAATAAGCTGAAACCCGGACTGGATATCAAATCCATCAGCACGATCACCAGAACGGACTGGGATAAGTTAAATGATAAAGAAAAGGCAGCGTTGGCAGATTATTCGATCGTAGTGCCGGATAACATGACGCAAACCGGCAGATAATGATTGCATGACATAAATGCGGTTTATTGAGATGAAGGAATTGTCTGATACGAATATGTTAAAAGAGTTAAAAATTCTATTGCTCCTTGCCATAACAGGAGGTTTTATATCCTGCTCCTCGGGCGGCTCTGACGAACCCTCGGCAGATTTTTCCTTCAAACAGGATGAGATCGGCCAATGGGATGAGGTTGAAATCGTCAATAAGTCAGATGATGCGGCAGAGATCAGCTATGAAGTAAGCGGTGGTCAATATGTCTTCATTGGTAATTACGAAGGGATACGGTTTCTCGAAGCAAACAGCTATACAGTGACGCAGATCGCCCGAAATGAAAAAGGAGAGGACAGGTATTCCTTAACGGTTGAGGTAGCTCAGCCGGATAATTATTTTATCCTCTCGGGTGAAAAATTTTTAACCGGTACCGATGCTGTTTTTGAAGCTGACGGACAGGACCAGCGGTATATCAAAATTCTCGGAACGCTCAAAGGCCAGGATAAACCCAATCTTGTCATGCTCTATGCCATCTCCGGCAAATTTGATCTTGAAGGAAGTTATGTTTACAATACCAACGGAGATATCGGCACTTTTGATGTGGTTATGAAAGCCGAATATACCGGAAGCAGTTATTCATGGACCACAAATGGAGATGGAACCAAACAGTTACTGAATATTGAACTCATCTATGAAGATACGAAGAATGAGAAAAACAATGCCTACCTCATAACCATGCCGGATTATAAACTGAATTATGGAAAATACGTATTTTTTCCGAATTTTTATTTTGACAGCTGGGGCTACAAACCACTCTCTCTGCTGTACAAGGGAACCATTCAATAACCGGCTTCTATCTGCATTCCATATTTTCTGTCGGCATCAGTAGTTATTCTTTACTGAAGAGCCACAATTTTTGTATTTGTTTTTGATAATTTAATATAAATCAATCCAATGTATTACCTTTATTTTTAAGTTTTTAATAAGGAGTATTATCGTCCAAACAATTCATTTAAAATGGTCCATAAAATAAATAAGTATAAATATTTCGGTTTAAAAAGTTTTTTTTTAGGGTGTCTGGTACTACTCTGCCTGATGGCATTTAAGAAGGAAGCAACTACCTCAGGTAAAAATGAAAGATCAATGAAAACTAAAAAAGCAGTATTGTTGTATGAGATCCCGGCACAACTTGGGGAAGGCGCATTCTGGAATCATGAAACAAATATCCTTTACTGGGTGGATATTGAAGGCAAGCAGCTGCATTTATACGACCCTAAGAAAAAGACGAACAAATCACTTCCAACCCCTTCGCGGATCGGTACAGTTGTTCCCCAGAACAAAGATGTAGCAATAATAGCCCTTGAAAATGGCATCTATAAAATAAATACCAACAACGGAGCACTGGAACTCTTGTCTGATGTGGAGGCCAACATAACTGAAAACCGCTTTAATGACGGCAAATGCGACCCCAACGGGAATCTCTGGGTGGGATCCATGCATTTCGAACAGAGCAAACCGAATGCCAGATTGTACAAAGTTGAATCAAGCGGTAAAACAACGCCTATGCTGGATCATATCACCATTTCCAATGGCATTGTCTGGACCAAAGACAAGAAAACAATGTATTATATCGATACACCTACACGAAAGATCAGGGCTTTCGACTTTAACGTGGAAAACAGCACGATCTCAAATGAAAGGGTGGCCGTTGAGGTTTCTGAATCTCTGGGCTATCCGGACGGTATGGCTATTGATGAGAAGGATAATCTTTGGGTAGGCATGTGGAATGGCAATTCTGTGCTTTGCTTTGATCCAAAAGCAGGTACGGTGATCGATAAGATCGAAGTTCCGGCACATAATGTTACCTCCTGTGCTTTCGGGGGCAAGGACCTGAATCTTTTGTTCATTACCACCGCAAGTATAGATATGACCGGGGAAGAAAAAAAGCAGTTCCCGCTTGCAGGATCCTTATTTGTTGCAGAACCCGGTGTGAAAGGTGTTAAAAGCAGCCTCTTCAAATAAGTCCTTTACAAACCTGATTTGGGGTTGATCGTTTGATTTTTAATAGGATGGTATGGTAGTTATAGTAATGGGTGTAAGTGGTTGTGGCAAAACAACCATAGGAAAAATGCTGGCGGAATCGCTTGCGCTTCCTTATTATGATGCCGATGCTTTTCATCCTGAAGTAAATGTTCAGAAAATGCGTGAGGGAATTCCGCTCGATGATCTTGACAGGGAACCCTGGCTCAATGAACTCGCCCGGCAGCTAGCAGACTGGGAAAAGGGCAGCGGTGCCGTTTTGTCCTGTTCCGCTTTGAAGGAAAAGTATCGGGGAAAATTTAATGCACGTGTAAACAATATTTACTGGGTTGTTTTGCAGGGATCCTATGAGCAGATCTATTCGCGCCTGCAGGCCAGAGCAGGGCATTATATGAAGCCAGGCTTGTTAAAAAGTCAGTTTGAAACCCTCGAAGTGCCCGCTTATGGTTTTCACATCTCTGTTTTAGATTCTCCTGAAGAAATAACTGCACAAATCATCAGAAATATGGAACTGACAAAAAAATCTTCTTTTGGTTTGATCGGACTGGGCGTGATGGGTAAAAGCATCGCGCTCAATATAGCTGAAAAGCACATTGCTCTTTCGGTGTACAACCGGGCAGAGGCCGGTGAAGAAAAGGTGGTACAGCACTTTTTGGAAGAGAACAAGCAAATTGAAAATTTGCAGGGGTATATTGAGCTCCGGTCTTTTGTGGAATCTCTAAAAAAGCCCCGAAAGATCCTGATCATGATCAAGGCCGGATCAGCCCTTGATGAGGTAATTGAACAACTAAGTCCGTTCCTGGCTCCCGGTGACATTTTGATCGACGGGGGCAATTCCCATTACCAGGATACTGAAAAAAGAATGGAAATCCTGGCCAAAAAACAAATTGATTTTGTGGGTGCCGGTATTTCCGGCGGTGAAGAAGGTGCGAGAACAGGGCCTTCCATCATGCCGGGATGCAGCCGGGAAGCTTACAGGCATATAGCACCGGTTCTGGAAGCACTTGCTGCCCGGGATAAACAGGGAGCTTCCTGCTGCACCCATGTAGGGCCCGGCGGTTCCGGGCATTTTGTGAAAATGGTGCACAACGGCATTGAATATGCCGAAATGCAGTTGCTAGCGGATATTTTTACTGTGCTGGCTGCCGACTATACTTATGAAGAGATTGCAGCTATTTTTGAACAGTGGGATCGCACGGAACTCTCAAGTTTTTTGCTGCAGATCACTGCCACCATTCTGAGAAAAAAGGAAGGTAACCGGTATCTGCTCGATCTGATCCTCGACAGTGCCGGAAGCAAAGGCACCGGGAGCTGGTCGGGGATTGCGGCACTTCATTTCGGACAAGCAGCCACCCTGATGACCACGGCAGTTTTTGCGCGGTATATTTCTGCATTGAAAGAAAGAAGGGTGCAGCTCTCAGATCAGATGAAAACCAAAGAAATCAAGTCAGGTAAACCCGAGGTGGGAAGCTTGTATCATGCGTATTATTTTGCTAAAATACTTAACCACCAGCAGGGCTTTGCGCTGATCAAAGCAGTTTCCGATGAACTGCAGTGGCATATCGATCTCGGTGAAATTGCCAGGATTTGGACCAATGGCTGCATCATCAAATCAGCATTTATGGAAAAATGCCAGGTGATCTTTGGTCGCTGCTCTGATCTGTTTTCAGAACAAGAGGTTCTTGATACACTCAAGGAATTTGAGCCTTCTGTTAGTGAGATCGTCCGGCTGTCCATACAGAAGAGAATGTCTGTACCTGTTTTATTTACGGCACTGGATTATTGGTTTGCCATCACCACCCGGAGATCCTCCGCCGCTGTCATTCAGGCACAGCGCGATTATTTTGGGGCACATACCTATCAGCGAACCGATAAGCAGTCCGGCATGTTTTTTCATACCAAATGGACTGAGCAATGATAGACTACCAGCTTCTTTTTGCCGTTTTTACCGGTATAGTTATTTTACTGGGCCTCATCCTTTATTTCAGGATTCAGGCCTTTGTTGCCTTGCTTATCGCGAGTATCGCGGTAGGCATCATCGCCGGAATGGAACCCATGAAAATTATTCAGACCATGCAGGATGGCATGGGGAAAACACTGGGTTTCGTCGCAACCGTAGTCGGCCTTGGAGCCATCTTTGGTGCCATCCTGGAGCATTCGGGCGGTGCAGAGTCATTAGCAAAATACCTCCTGAAAATTTCAGGTGAGAAAAGGGCTTCCTGGGCGCTCATGCTCACAGGCTTCTTTATTGCGATCCCGGTTTTTTTTGATGTTGCTTTTATCATACTTGTACCCATTATTTACACCCTGCAGCGAAAAACAAAAAAATCCCTGTTGGTCTATGGCATACCCCTGCTTGCAGGACTCGCGGTTACCCATGCTTTTGTTCCTCCCACACCCGGTCCGGTGGCTGTGGCAGATATACTCAAGGCCGATCTGGGCCTGGTGATCTTGTTTGGATTTATTGCCGGCTTACCGGCAGCTATTTTAAGTGGACCGGTATTTGGAAATTATATAGGAAAAAAAATATTTATTGAGGCGCCCGAATTGGAAGATACGGGTTTGAAAGCCGATAATTATCCGGCAGTAGGCATGATCCTGGCGATTATTGGGATTCCCATTTTACTGATCGTTTTCAATACGGTCCTTACAGGGCCGATTTTTCCGGAGGACTTCATTTCACCTGCAGTGAAAGCCTGGGTGCAAATGATCGGCCATCCCTTTACGGCTTTGATCCTGGCCAATCTGATTGCCTGGTATTTACTGGGTATCAAACGGGGGTTCCCCAAAGAGACCCTGCTCAATATTACCGGAAAAGCATTGGCTCCGGCCGGGATCATCATTTTGCTCACGGGTGCGGGTGGTGTTTTTAAGGAAATGCTGGTCAATACCGGAACAGGAGAGATGCTCGCTAATTATTTTTCCGGCCTGGGCATCAGTATTTTCTTCCTTGCTTACTTAACGGCTGCGCTCGTGCGGATATTGCAGGGCTCTGCCACTGTGGCTATGATCACCGCGGCCGGACTTACTGCACCCTTGTTGATCGGCAGTATTTCCGAGATCGATAAGGCGTTGCTTGTTATCGCCATAGCGAGCGGCGCCTCCATTTTATCGCATGTCAACGACAGTGGTTTCTGGCTGGTGGGGAAATATTTGAGGCTCAATGAACGGCAGACTTTCAGGAGCTGGACGGTCATGACTACCATCCTGTCCCTAACCGGATTTTTTTGTGTACTGATCCTGTCTGCCATTTTGTAATGGGCAGGGGGCTCAATAAAAGAAGGGTTTGTATGCACACAAACCCTTTTTTACTGATTTATGAATTGCCGGCCATTTTGGCAATCACGACAATTCCTGATCCTTCCAGTTAAAGTTTTAACCGGCATTTTTCCAATTCAAAAAGCCTAAATCAGGCTCTCAAATGATTCCTTTTTTCTTATATGCCGGTTGGTAAATTCATCCCTGTATTCACTGGGTGTGATATTTTTATTTTTCTTAAAAATTCTGTTAAAATTTGCAATATTGTTAAAACCGCAT
>JBFYPZ010000091.1:0-9014 GCA_041303035.1 Flavobacteriaceae bacterium | reverse complement strand
CTGGGAAAATGAAATCAGAAATGCGCGAACACAAACCGTGCTTGAACCCCTGGTTATTCTAAATCATCACTGGAATTCAAGCCCGAAGATGGAGGTAAAGACCAACCTCGCCATTCAGTCGGGAACGGTTGAAAATTCCCGAATTGATTACGGCGGTACCAGCTTAATAAGTGATTCAGCGGGTAATGAATACCTTGTTGGAGGCGGAACAAATCCTGACCCTACCTATTATCAAAAACTTCCTTCCTACTTCCTGAAGGATCCTGAAAATCCAGATTATACCAATGCCTGGCTGGCTGAACAAGACTTTTTAAAAAACGGACAAATAAATTGGATGGATCTGTATCAGGCCAATATCAATAATAAAAATAGCGGACTGCTTTCAACTTATGCCTTGTACGATGATAAAGCTGAAAACCGAACATTTTGGATCAATTCAATGATGAACTATAAAATATCAAACAGTTTCAGCCTGAATGCTGCTCTTGCTTACAAAAATTCAAATTCAGAATACTATGCTGAAATGGATGACCTCCTGGGCGGAGAGGGTTATCTGGATGTTTATAATTTTTCTGAGGACATTTCTGAAGCCCAGAATGATCTCCGTAATCCAAACCGGATCGTGAAAAATGATGATAAGTTTAAATATAACTACAAAGTCTTCGCCTCGGTGTTCGATGGCTTTACACAAGTTCAATACCTGAGACGAAAATTTGAAGCCTATGCAGCCCTGCAATTCGACCTGACTTCCTACCAGCGCAATGGTATTTATGAAAACGGAAGATATCCGGGTGAGAAATCCTATGGCAAAAGTGAAGTTTTGGATTTTATGAATTACGGTTCAAAACTTGGCTTTGTCTATAAAATTACAGGACGGCATATACTCAGTGCCAATGCATTTTATGCCACAAAATCGCCCTCTGTTCAAAATTCATTTTCAAATATCAGAGAAAACAATGAAACGGTGATCAATATAAAATCTGAAGACAACTTATCGGCCGATCTGAACTATTATTTCAGGCACCCAAAAATGAATGCCAGGATCAGTGGCTATTTCATACAACAACAAGGCCGAACCTCAATTTCGTTTTACTATGCCGACGGGCTAATGAATATTAACGAAAGCCAGACTACCGCCTTCGTTCAGGAAGTTTTAACCGGGATCAGCAACCGGAATACGGGTGTGGAATTTGCACTTGAAATTCCTGTTTACACTGACTTTAAAGTGACCGCGGTTGCAGCACTTGGTCAGTCAGTCTATGACAATAATCCCAATCTGTACCTGACCTCAGACGATTTTATTGAAGCGGCTTCATTTGGTCGGTCATACCTTAAAAACTATCACCTTTCCGGTGGTCCGCAAACGGCTTTATCAGCTGGATTTGCATATAACAGTCCAAAGTATTTTTGGTTCAATCTGACGGCAAACTATTTTGACAATTCCTTTGTTCAGGTTGCGCCTTTGTTGAGAACTTCCAATTTTTTAAAAGATACTGATGGACTGCCTATTCATGACCTCAACCCCGATCTGGCCAGAAAAATGCTGGAGCAGGAAAAGATAGAACCCTTTTTTTTAATAAATGTATCTATGGGTAAAAGCTGGAAATTCAAAGACCACTATTTTGGTGGCTTCTTGAGTGCCGCCAATATCAATAATGCCATTTATCAAACGGGAGGCTATGAACAATCAAGAAATGCAAACTACAATACCCTGCTGGAAGACAAAAAAAGGCAAATGCCTCTTTTTGGGCCTAAATACTGGTATGGAACCGGAACCAGTTATTTTATTTCTGTTTATTGGCGCATGTAAAACCACATTATGAAAACTATATATACTCTATTTGTCTCGTTTATTTTGATACTCGGATGCCTCCCTGAAACTGAATTTTCACTTCCTGAACTGGAGAATACGGAACCGGATATTTCTGTCAATGCCAATTTGCAGTCTGTAAAGGGGGCCTACCTTCAATCAGGACTTGAAATTTTAACTTTTCCTGCCGATGATGAGTCTGTTATTGAGGGATATGTAATATCCAGCGATGCCGCAGGTAATTTTTACAAGAACCTGATTGTACAGGATTCCCCCGAAAAACCCGGTGCAGGCATAGAAATTTTAATCGACCAAGGTGATTATTACACAAAATTTAATGTGGGAAGAAAAATATACGTAAAGCTTGCCGGCCTCAGTATGACCAGCAACAACGGAAATTATACCCTTGGATACCTCATTGGCAATGAGGTTGCAGCCATCCCGGCAACCATGATCGATAAGTATCTGATCCGTTCCGCAAGCATTGAAAAAATTATTCCGAAGACCAAAGAACTGACACAGATTACTGAAAACGATATCAACACTTATATTTCTCTTGAAAATATACAGTTTTCAGACCGTGAATCCGGAAAGACATATTCAGGAGAAAAATACGACCAGTATACCGGTGACCGTGAAATAATTCAATGTAGCAATCAGATGTCTTCTTTATTGAGCACCAGCACTTATGCCAGTTTTAAATCCTACATCATCCCTGACAAAAAAGGAAACTTGCATGCTGTTTTAAGAAAAGACTATTACGGAGAAAATTATATTCTGGTTATAAACGATCCTTCTTCGATCTCCTTCGATAAAAATGAGAGATGTGATCCGGTGTACTATGCTTGTGAAGCAAATCCCGCACCAGGAAAAAAAGTACTGTATTTTGAAGATTTTGAAACTTTCAAAAATACAAACAGCCTTTTGAGTTCGGGATGGACAAACTGGAATGCAAATTCAGGTAATTGCAGATATGAAAGAAAGTTGCTCGACAGTAATACCTTTGTGCGTATTTCTGCCTATGAAACAAGTGAAGAGAACGTAGAAGCCTGGCTTGTAACACCTAAGATCTATCTGGATAAGACAACTAAAGAAGTTTTAACTTTTCAAACCAAAGCTTCCTATGACAATGGCGCAAAACTTACGGTTTGGATCTCGACTGATTATGAAGGGAATGTAAATTCCGCTACCTGGACACAACTCAGGGTTAAGATAGCAGAAGGTGCGAAAAATAAAGAAAGCAACATCTATACAAATTCCGGTGAGCTGAGCCTGGATTGCCTGGAAAAAACTATCGTAATCGGATTTAAATATATGGGTGGGGATCCGGTAAAAACAAGCACTTTTGACATTGATAATATTCTTATTCAAACAGAATAGAATGGGCTGTTTTAACTATTTTTGATCGTACTATTCATCCTCATTTTAATAATTATGAAAATGATCTCCTTATTGTTCATTTTATCATTTTTGATAACCTGTGATGGGGATGATTGCAAAGACTATGACTGCTTTACCCCACCCAATTATTTTAATTTTGAAGTTCTCGATAAAGCCTCTGGGGAAAATTTATATACCAATGGTTCTTTACGTGCCGATCAGCTCAAGGTTTTTAATGCGGTGACTAAAGCGTCAATGGACTACGAATTCATTACTGAAAACAATTTAAATATCATTGTCTTAAACTCAGTGGGTTGGAAAACAGAAAAAACAACTGTTACCTTTGAATTAAAAGAGGGTATGTCATTTAATTTTTATGTTGATGCGGAAAGAAAATATGAAAACTGCTGTTCCTTTACCGTGTTTAATGAAACCAAAGTAGAAAAAGCTAATCACGAATTTGAGACATCAAAAAACTTGTATTCCATATTTTTTTAAACAAAAGCTTTATTCCTCTCTCACCATGTAAATATGAGGAATTCCATCTTCCAAATATCCTGTTCCAATTTGTTTAAACCCGTGGGTTTCATAAAATTTCTTTAAATGAGCCTGTGCACCGATCTTAATTTTTGAAGTTCCAAAGTTTTTTTGAATCTGCTCGATCGACCTCCTGATCAGTTCGTGCCCTAATTTTTGATTCCTGAAATCTGCAGCGACCACAACCCTGCCTATTGACGGATTTTCATAGTAATCCCCGGCTCTGAATAATCTTGTATAAGCAGCTATTTTTAATGGCATATCATTTGCAACGGCAAAAAAATGAAGGGCCAAAGCATCCTTTCCGTCCAGTTCAGCATAAGGACAATTTTGCTCAACAATAAAAATATTGATCCTTAGCCTGGCTATTTCATAAAATTCTTCTATTGTTAAATCCTGAAACGTTTTTAATTTCCATTCCATGCTTAATCCTGTATGATCAGTTCTTTTTTATCATTTCTGGAATATTCCGGTTGTAAAAAACTGTGGTGAATATCGAATTTTTCCGAAAGTATCTTTTCTATTTCCTTGCATTTTATATCAAATTCTGAAAGACTGATATCCTTTTTAAACTCGATATGGGCATCAAAATGTAGCTCACTGTCATTTAATTGCCAGATATGTACATGATGCATATTTTTTACACCATCGATTTTGATGATTTCCTGCTGAATCTCTTCTATTTTAATATGTTTTGGTGTAAAAAGCATTAAAATATAAAGCGAATCTCTAAAAATATGCCAGCTCATAAAAAGTAGGTACAGTGAAATTATAATGGTCAGCACACCATCAAGCCAATAAATCTGGAAAAACTTCATTAAGAGACCACCTATCAATACCGCAACCGAGGTGAGCATATCAGATAATAAATGCAAATAGGCAGCCTTCATGTTCAGGTTGTGATGTGCATCATTTTTTAATAGCAACACACTAAAACCATTGGCAAAAATCGCCAGTAAGGCCAGAGCAATGACAATATTACTCTCAAGTTCAACCGGATTTTGCAATCGATTCACAGCTTCAAAGGCCAAAAAAACAGCAATCACAATCAAAGAAGCTGAATTAATAAATGCTGCCACAATCTCGGCACGTTTATAACCAAAGGTCTGCTGGGAGGTCTGTTTCTTTCTGTTGGTTAATATATTTGCTATGTAACTGATTATTAATGAAATAACATCAGATAAATTATGTACGGCATCAGATAGAAGCGAGAGGCTTCCAGAAATGATTCCACCAATAAATTGAGCAACTGTAATGGAAATATTTAAAATAATAGAAAAGAAAAGTTTCTTCCCTGACAGCTGATGTGAATGAGACATAAATTTTAATTGGAAACAGATATTTTATTAATCCGATGTAAATGCCGGCCACCTTCAAAAGGCGTGTTAATGAATATTTCTACCATTTCAATAGCTTCCTTTTCTGTTACAAATCTGGCGGGAATACTTAAAATATTGGCATCGTTATGCTGCCTGGCCAGAGCACAGATCTCTTTATTCCAACACAAAGCGGCTCTTATTTTTTGGTGGTGATTTGCTGTAATTGCGGCACCATTTCCACTTCCACAAAGGATGATTCCCATATCTGCTTCTCCCTTTTCAACAGAAATCGCTGCAGGATGAATGACATCCGCATAATCCATACTTTCTTCCGTATCGGTTCCAAAATTTATTACTTCAATTCCCTTGTTTTTTAAATACGCAACAATTGAAAATTTATATTTTGTTCCCGCATGATCATTTGCAATGGCTACTTTCATATAGTTGCTTTGATTTGATTTTTATACAACAAATGGAATACCTTTAATTATCCGGCTGTTTAAATAATTAATTATGGGTGTTTCCTCACATACTAAAGTACAAAATTACATTTTTACAGTATTATAAACCTTTATTTAATGATTTGTTAATAATAAATTTAAATGTTTGATTTGTAAATGATTACTGCTAACCCATATTGTTCATATAATTTTATTAAATATTGATAATTATATTTTGAGTTTTCATAAATTTTTATAAGCCCAATAAATAATGGGATTACAAAATAATTTATGCTGTTTTTAGAATATTATTATCAACCAAAAAAGGACAGTTTATCAATAATTTTCTACCTGTTTTTTATGAAGAAAATACCTGTTTTCCTTTATTAACAATTTGTTAATATCCGTAGTATATTTTTAATTATTAATCGATTACAATAAATGAAGCTGTTGATTAATTTTAATAAGTACTCTAAAAAAATAACTTACCGGAAAGTTACTGTACATATTAACAAACAATATATACCTCCATTTTCTCTTTTAAATAAAATTCTAAAAATAAATTATAATAGTATATTGTTTACAAGTAAAAATACACTCAGACTTTTTTTGAATTTTTAAATAGTACAGAAGGAAGCTCAGTGCTGACCACTGCTTTACATTCAGACTTTTGAAAAGAATGGTCAATACTTAATTTTACAGAGAGCACAGCTGCTGTAAAAACAAGCAGTACAAAAAACAGTATTTTCAGGAAGACTTTCATTTTCAGATAGTTTCATATTGATAAAGACGCAGTAAAAAATAAGATGTTACAGAAACGTTAAATAATTTTGTAATTATTTTACTTATTCACGGTCCAAATACAGAGTATGGATTTTATTGTACCTTTATAAATTAATAATTATAAAATTTATATGCCAAAAAAAATAACAGGAATTAAAAGAAATAATGAAGGCATAAAGGATCTGAGCAATAGTATTCTTCAGGTATTTATAAATAATAATTCCAAATCATTTAATTACAAACAAATAGCAGCTAAGCTGAATATAACTGAGGCGAAGGGAAGAAATGAAATTATCAAAAAAATAGCCGAGCTGAAAGCCCATAACAGAATTGAAGAAATTGAAAGAGGTAAATACATTCTTGTACCTGAAGTCAATTATTATACCGGTACCCTGGAAGTAACTGCTAATGGTAATGGTTATGTTATATGTGATGAACTGGAGCACGATATATATATTCCTTCAAGAAATATAAACAAAGCGCTGAATGGAGATATAGTCAAGGTTTATATATACAAGCGAAAAAAGGACAGAAAGCAGGAAGGGGAAATAGTTGAAATTATTGAAAGGATTAAAAATGAGTTCGTTGGTGTACTGGAAGTACATGAAAACTTTGGTTTCGTCGTGGCTGATGACACAAAAATGTACACCGACATTTTTATTTCAAAAGATAATTTAGGTTCAGGAACAGATGGAGACAAAGTTTTGGTTAAAATTATTGACTGGCCGAACAACTCTAAAAACCCGTTTGGAAAAATACTGGAAGTTCTCGGGAAACCAGGAGATCATCAAACAGAAATGCATTCTATTCTTATTGAGTATGGATTGCCCTATAAATTTCCCGAAGAAGTAGAAATATATGCATCAGTACTTCCAATTGATATCAAAAAGGAAGAAACAGATAAAAGACGAGATTTTAGAAATATATTGACATTTACCATAGATCCGGTTGATGCAAAGGATTTTGATGATGCCCTTTCATATGAAGTACTTCAAAATGGTAATTTTTTGGTGGGTATACATATTGCGGATGTATCGCATTATGTAAAAGAAGATACCATACTCGATGTAGAAGCTGAAAACAGGGGCACTTCGGTTTACCTTGTTGACCGGGTTGTACCCATGCTTCCGGAGATTTTATCGAATAATGTATGTTCTTTGCGACCCAATGAGGAAAAACTCACATTCTCTGCTGTATTTGAACTCAACAGCAAAGCTGAATTGATGAATCAGTGGTTTGGGAGAACAGCAATTTTATCGGATCACAGATTTACTTACGAAGAAGCCCAGGAGATCATTGAAGGAAATGCAGTGAATTTGGATGAAGCTTTAAAACAAGCCGTTTTAAAATTAGATGAACTGGCAAAAATATTGCGCAAAAGACGCATGCAGCAAGGAGCTATTTCCTTTGATAAAACTGAGGTAAAGTTCAATTTGGATTCAAACATGAATCCAATAGGGGTTTATATCAAGGAATCCAAAGATTCAAATAAATTGATTGAAGAGTTTATGCTGCTCGCCAACAGGAAAGTTGCTGAGTTTATAGGGGCAAAAGGAGCTCAGCCTACAAAGAATACTTTTGTGTACAGGGTTCACGATGAACCGAATATGGATAAACTCGTTGCCTTACAAGGAATTATTTATAAGTTCGGGTACAGAATAAATACAAATACAAAAAAATTAATAACGGATTCTTTGAATAAATTGCTGCTGGATGTACATGGAAAGAGTGAATCAAACATGATCGAAACACTTACCATAAGAGCCATGAGTAAGGCCGAATACACAACAGAAAACATAGGTCATTACGGTCTGGCCTTTGATTATTATACTCATTTTACCTCACCCATCAGAAGATACCCGGATGTTATGGTACACAGATTGTTACAGCATTATCTGGATGGAGGAAAATCGCCTAAAGCGGAAATTTACGAGAAAAAGTGCGAGCACGCTTCTGAACGTGAACTTATGGCTTCAAAAGCTGAACGGGATTCGATCAAATATATGCAGGTAAAATACATGCAAGATCATAATAACCAGGAATTTAAAGGAGTTATTTCGGGTGTCACCGATTGGGGAGTTTATGTTGAGATCATTGAAAATAAATGTGAGGGACTTGTAAGAATTAAAGATATACAATCAGATTTTTATATCTTTGATGAGAAACAATACGCCCTGATTGGTCAATCGACAAAAAATGTATACCAGCTGGGCGATGAAGTTACCATTAAAGTAAAAAGGGCGGATCTTGAAAAGAAACAGCTTGATTTTTACTTGGTAGAATAAATTAGTATAAAGTATATGTTTAAAAAAATAGTATTTATTGGTTTATTACTGGGACATTGCATGATGGCTCAGAATACCATTACCAGTAATTTAGGTGACTTTAATGAGATTAAAGTGTACAGAGGTATTACTGTAAATCTGGTAAAATCGGGCGAGCAAAAAATTGTAATTGAGGGTGAAAAGTCAAGTGATGTTGTTGTAAAAAATATCAATGGGGTCTTAAAAATTACCATGGCAATTATTCAAACCTTTACAGCAAAAGATGTTAACATAACTGTTTACTATAAAAACCTTGATATTTTAGATTCGAATGAGGGTTCTGTGATCACATCAAAGGAGACCCTTACTCAGGACAGACTTACCGTGAAATCCCAGGAAGGCGGCCAGATAGACATTACTGTAAAAGTAAAAACCATAGATGTTAAATCTATTTCAGGCGGTATAGTCAAGCTGAGTGGTA
>JBFYPZ010000090.1:0-9094 GCA_041303035.1 Flavobacteriaceae bacterium | reverse complement strand
AGGGTTTTCATGCAAAAGGAGCGGCTGTGTAGATCCTTTTTTTATTTCAAATTCAATTCGGTTTTCTCCGGCATGGTTGAAGACCATACCCGTTATGGAATCTGAGATTTCTCCGTCAGAATAACTTAAATTTACGAGAAAATCTCTTGCTACTTTGGCATAGACTTACCGCGTTGTCCTCTGTGTTCCCGGAACCGATCAAAATAGCCAGCAATTCAGCATCGGAGAGGGCAGATCTTCCCCTGAGCATTAGTTTCTCTCTCGGTTTGTCATCGTCTTTCCAATCTTTTATACCCAATGGTTTACTCATTTTTTACATAGGTTTTAAAGTAATTTTTGGAGCCTGAATCTGCAAAGCAAATACGAACCCAAGTCATGAACAAATCAAGAGAACCATAACTCAATATATGTTCATTTTTATATGCTAAAGATATAAAAGAAAATATTATACATTTGTATAGAGTTATATTCCAGGCTCTCGAACTTATGAAGATCATTATCGCCGGTGCCGGCGAAGTCGGTTACCACTTATCTAAATTACTATCCTACGAATCTCATGAAATCACCCTGATAGACCAGGATAAAGAACGTTTGATCTATGCCGATACCCGTTTGGATATCAAGACTATGCAGGAAAATGCCACCTCCATTGAATGTTTGAAAAATGCGGGTATAGCTGAAGCCGATCTGCTCATTGCTGTAACCGCTTCAGAAACAACCAATATAGCCATCTGCGTAATCGCCAAGCAGCTGGGGGCAAAAAAAACGGTTGCGCGGATCTCAAATGTTGAGCTTATTGAAAATAAGGATGAGGTCAATTTTAAAGGCCTGGGAATAGACGAATTAATTTCTACCGAAGAACTTGCTGCTGAGGAAATCAAAATACTGATTGACAAAACCTCATTTCAGGATACACACAATTTTGAAGATGGTGCTTTAACAATGATCGGTATGAAGATCTCTAAAACAGCCCCCATCGTTGGACTCTCGGTAAAGCAATCTGCCTCACAATTTCAGGATTTTAACTTTATTCCTGTCGCGATCAAACACAAGGATTCTCAGGAAACCATCATACCCCGGGGTGACACTGTTTTTGGAAGTGAAGATATAATCTACTTCATTACCACACCAGAAGGAGTAGTACAAATTCAACATATTTCAGGATTCGTTGCAGAAAGCATCAAAGATGTCATGATCCTGGGAGGTGGCCGAATAGGTAGCCAGGCAGCTATTGATCTCACTGAAATGGGATTTAACGTAAAACTGATCGAACGCGACAAGAACAAGGCCATTTCCCTTGGCGAGAAATTGACTGGCACCCTGGTAATCTATGGTGATGGCAGGGATCTGGATTTACTGAAAGAGGAAAATGTAGATGAAATGGACGCCTTTGTTGCGGTTACCGGAAGATCTGAAACGAATATCATGGCTTGTCTGGTAGCGAAATCCAAAGGTGTTAAAAGAACCATTGCACTTGTTGAAAACATAGATTTTTTCAAGCTCTCCAAAGACATCGGAATAGATACCCTCATCAATAAAAAAGTTCTGGCGGCAAATTCCATTTTCAGGTATATAAGAAAAGGAGATGTCCTTGAAATGACCATTTTGAACAACGTAGATGCGGAAATACTCGAATTTAATGTGCATGAAAATTCAAAAATCACCAAAAAGATCATCAGAGAACATCATTTTCCGAGAGAAGCAATTATTGGAGGAGTCATAAGAAACGGGAAAGGGATCATACCCCTTGGGGATTTTCTGGTGCTCCCGGATGATAAGGTGATCGTTTGTTGTTTGCCAAATGCAGTACCTAAGGTAGAAAAATACTTTAATTAAGAACGGTGCCCTATCTGAGAACCATACGGAATCTGAACATCAAGATCATCATCCAGATGATGGGTATTTTACTCGTATTTAATGGTGTTTTTATGCTTATGGCAGCACTGATCAGTTTTTTTTATAATGAAAGTGTTTATAAATTGATTTTGTTGGCTGGCCTGATTTCTGTTGTCATCGGAGCGCTTTGCCAGTTCGCCACAAAAGGGTTTGAAAAGGAGATTAAAAAACGCGAGGGCTATCTGGTTGTAGCTTTGGGCTGGATCGTGATTGCTTTTTCCGGTGCGGTACCCTATTATATATCCGGTGCAATCCCCAGTTTTACAGATGCTTTTTTTGAGACCATGTCAGGTTATACAACAACCGGTGCGAGCATACTCAATGATATCGAAAGCCTGCCCAAAGGGATCTTGCTCTGGCGTAGCATAACCCATTGGATCGGTGGCATGGGAATTATCGTGATGACCATTGCCATTCTTCCGCTTCTGGGAATTGGAGGTATGCAGATGTTTGCGGCAGAAGCACCCGGGCCTTCTACGGATAAACTTCATCCCAGAATTACAGATACTGCCAAAAGACTGTGGGTGATCTATTTCGTGCTCACACTTGCGCAGGTCATTTTGTTAAAGGTGGCAGGAATGAATCTGTTCGACTCTGTTAATCATGCCATGGCTACCATGTCAACCGGTGGTTTCTCAACAAAAAATGCGAGTGTAGCTTATTGGAATGGTCAACCGCTTATACAATACATCATTATTTTTTTTATGTTCATAGCCGGAACAAATTTTGTGCTTAGCTACTATATAGCCAAAGGTAAATTCAAAAAAGCAGCACAGGATGAAGAATTTAAAACCTATTTATTTGGTATCATAGCGCTTACGCTTGTCACTACTTTTTTCATTTACTTCTTTGCGGATGTTTCTGAAACCCCAACGGAAACGCAATTAATCGCCCACCCCATGGTTTATGGTGAATTCGAAAGTGCCTTCAGGCATGCCTTGTTTCAGGTTCTATCTGTAATCACCACAACGGGATTTGTCACCGCAGATTTTACAATCTGGACACCTTTTCTCACTTCTATGTTTTTTGTTATGATGTTCGCAGGTGCCTGCGCCGGATCAACTGCAGGTGGTGTTAAAATTGTCAGGCATATAATCATGATCAAAAATGGTTTTCTGGAATTTAAAAGAACGATCCACCCAAACGCCATTATTCCTGTACGGTATAATGAAAAACCCGTATCACGGGGTATAGTTTTTAACATCATGGCATTTTTCATTTTGTACCTGCTGGTTTTTGTGTTTGGAACCCTGGTTTTTACCTTAATGGATATTGATCTGGTAACCTCACTTGGTGCAGCCGCGTCTTCGTTGGGGAATATAGGTCCGGCCCTTGGAAAACTGGGTCCTGTTTATAATTACAGCATCCTGCCGGATGCCGGTAAATGGTGGTCAGCATTTTTGATGCTGCTTGGCAGACTGGAACTTTTTACAGTTTTGATAATCTTTACTCCTTCTTTCTGGAGAAACAACTAAGGTATTCTTGCACAGTTTTCAATAAATTCCCTATTTTTAAACAAGTATTTTAGGATTGCCCCGTATCTGCAAGAAATCGCGTAAATATTTTATCAATGAAAATAGTTTCCCCATACCAGCCAAAGAATAAAATCCGCATAGTAACAGCTGCATCCCTTTTTGACGGGCATGATGCCTCGATCAATGTAATGCGGAGGATCATTCAGGCCACAGGGGTGGAAGTGATTCATCTGGGGCATGACAGAAGTGTTGAAGAGGTAGTAAATACGGCCATTCAGGAAGATGCCCATGCCATAGCCATGACTTCTTATCAGGGCGGGCACAATGAATATTTTAAGTATATGTTCGAGCTGTTGCAGGAAAAGGGTGCCTCTCATATCAAAATATTCGGTGGTGGTGGCGGTGTTATTTTACCGCATGAAATAAAAGAACTTATGGATTACGGAATTTGCAGGTTGTATTCACCCGACGATGGCAGACACATGGGTTTGCAGGGGATGATCAATGACATGGTGGAAAAAGCCGATTTTGCACTTTCCGACCTAAACCCTGAAATAAATCTGCCCGCAGCACTTTCTGCCAACAATTGGAATACAATTGCCAGGCTGATCACCATGGCTGAAAACAAACCGGATGCCTTTTTGAAGCTCATGCATACTTTGGAAGCTCATGAAAAAACAACGGTCCTGGGCATTACCGGAACCGGTGGTGCCGGAAAATCTTCTATAGTTGATGAACTCGTGCGAAGGTTTTTAAGTGATTTCCCGGATAAAACGTTGGCCATCGTATCGGTTGATCCGACCAAGAGGAAAACCGGGGGCGCTTTGCTGGGTGACCGTATCAGGATGAATGCCATTCACAACAGCCGAATTTATATGCGTTCCCTGGCTACAAGGCAATCGCATTTATCCCTGTCAAAACATGTAAAAGAAGCCATACAGGTCTTGCAGGCTGCAAATTTTGACCTCATTCTTCTTGAATCGAGCGGGATCGGCCAGTCGGATACAGAAATTCTGGATTATGCCGATGTGGCTTTGTATGTGATGACCCCGGAATACGGTGCAGCTACCCAGCTCGAAAAAATAGATATGATCGATTACGCTGATGTGATCGCGCTCAATAAATTTGATAAGAGAGGTGCTCAGGATGCCCTGAGGGATGTTAAGAAGCAGTACCAGAGAAATCACAATCTATGGGATAAAGATCCTGATTCCATGCCTGTTTTCGGGACTATCGCCTCGCAGTTCAATGATCCGGGTATGCATAATCTGTATGCCGAAGTCATGAAAAGCATTCACAGAAAGACCGGACTTGATTTTCACAGTCAGTTTTTGATTTCTGAAAAAATGAGCGAGAAGCAGTATATCATTCCGCCACACAGAACCCGCTATTTATCAGAAATAACTGAAAACAACAGGCAGTACGACCGGGAAAGCCAGAGCCAGAGCCAGATCGCCCAAAAACTGTACGGCATCTGTAAAACACTGGAAACGCTTACCACCGAAACCATTGAGATCAATTCTGCCGGTATTGCTACCGATTTTGTCAGTGGTCTGAAGGGAAAGGACCATGACCTGGCGCTTTTGTTGCTGGAAAAATTTGATACTTTGAAGAAAGTGCTGCAACCAAAGAACTGGGAAGCTATCTCCGGTTTTTTTGCAAAAAAGGCAGCCTATGAGCAAGAGGTCTTTTCCTATAAGGTCCGGGATAAAAAGATCGATGTAAAAACATATTCAGAATCCCTTTCTCATTCAAAAATCCCAAAGATCGCCGTTCCAAAATACCAGGGCTGGGGAGAGATCCTGCAATGGACCGCACAGGAAAATTTTCCAGGTGAATTTCCGTATACCTCAGGGATCTACCCGTTTAAAAGAACAGAAGAAGATCCAACCCGTATGTTCGCCGGTGAAGGCGGACCGGAAAGAACGAACAGACGCTTCCATTACGTGAGCAAGGATTCCAAAGCCAAGCGTTTGTCAACCGCCTTTGACAGCGTAACCCTCTATGGGAATGACCCGGACAGGAGACCTGATATTTATGGAAAAATAGGGAATTCAGGTGTTTCAGTTTGTTGCCTTGACGACATGAAGAAATTGTATTCCGGTTTCGATCTCTGTGACCCGCTGACTTCCGTATCCATGACCATCAACGGTCCGGCTCCCATGCTGCTGGGTTTCTTTTTGAACACCGCGATCGACCAGGCCTGTGAAAAATATATCAGGGAAAAAGGGCTTGAGGCAGAGATACGTGCGAAGATCATGAAAGCTTACAAAGAGCGGGGCATGGCCGAGCCCGCTTATCAGGGCGAGCTACCTGAGGGAAATGACGGTCTGGGACTGATGCTGCTGGGAATTACCGGTGACCAGGTCTTGCCAAAAGAAGTGTATGGAAAGATCAAAATAGAGACGATCTCAAAGGTCAGAGGCACCGTACAGGCTGATATACTCAAGGAGGACCAGGCGCAAAATACCTGCATTTTTTCCACGGAGTTTGCACTGAAACTGATGGGTGATGTACAGGAATATTTTATAGAAAATCAGATCCGGAATTTCTATTCTGTATCGATCTCGGGTTACCATATTGCAGAGGCGGGAGCCAATCCGATCTCGCAACTGGCCTTTACGTTGTCGAATGGTTTTACTTATGTTGAGTATTATTTGAGCCGCGGCATGGACATCAATAAATTCGGTCCGAATCTGTCTTTCTTCTTTTCCAATGGGCTTGATCCGGAATATGCCGTTATTGGCAGGGTCGCGAGGAAAATCTGGGCCAAAGCGATGAAATTGAAATACGGTGCAGACGAAAGAGCCCAAATGCTCAAATACCATATTCAAACCTCAGGAAGAAGCCTGCATGCCCAGGAAATCGATTTTAACGATATCAGAACCACGCTACAGGCCTTGTATGCCATCTATGACAATTGTAATTCCCTGCACACCAACGCCTATGATGAGGCTATTACAACGCCCACAGAAGAATCTGTGAGAAGGGCCATGGCCATACAACTGATCATCAACAACGAATTGGGTCTGGCAAAAAATGAAAACACCCTTCAGGGATCTTTTATCATCGAAGAGCTGACCGACCTGGTTGAGCAGGCCGTATATGCAGAATTTGACCGCATCACGGAAAGAGGCGGTGTGCTCGGGGCCATGGAAACCATGTACCAGCGTTCGAAAATACAGGAAGAGAGTTTGTATTATGAAGAATTAAAGCATACAGGAACATTTCCTATTATCGGGGTGAATACTTTTTTGAACAGCAAGGGCTCTCCTACCATTTTGCCCCAGGAAGTGATCCGGGCAACGGAAGAGGAAAAGGAAAACCAGATCAGCGTGGTGGAAAGACTGAAATCTGCGCACAGGGATCAGTCGCCGGGTGAACTGAAAGTGCTGCAGCAGAAGGCAGTATTGAATGAGAATGTTTTTGAACAATTGATGGAAACATCCAAAATTTGTTCCCTGGGCCAGATCACCCGGGCCTTGTTTGAAGTGGGAGGACAATACAGAAGAAATATGTGAATTCAGTTTAATTGATATTTTTGTTATAACCAAATTAACTATCATACCATGGATAAGATCTATACCTTTATTGACGTTGCCATAGAAAAAATAGTGTTTTTCGTTCCTAAATTGGTACTTGCCGGCATTGTGGTCTGGTTGGGTTTAAAGATTGTGAAAAAGATCACTGAGCTAGCCAGAAATCTGCTGACACGTGCCGAATTTTCTCCTACCATAGCCCCGTTTTTAATTTCGGTATTGAATGTGCTTTTAAAAATTTCTCTGTTGTTCATTGTTGCCTCAATCATAGGGGCAGACCTCACAGGTTTTATCGCCATTCTTGCAGCAGCAGGTTTTGCTATTGGCATGGCTCTACAAGGCAGTTTGGGAAATTTTGCCTCAGGTATCCTGGTCTTATCCTTTAAACCTTACAAGGTAAATGACTGGATAAAAATAGAAGACAATTTTGGCAGGGTCGATGAAATAGGTATTTTCAACACAAAAATGATCACAAAAGATCACAATATGTTGATTATTCCAAATTCCAAAGTAACAGATTCTATCCTCACCAACTATTCAGAAATCGGGACACGCAGGGTTGCCGTTAACATCCCAATTCCATATGATGAGAGTTTTCCGCGTGTAAAAAATCTATTACTGGAAGCCATTTCGAATCTGCCCAGCGTATTAAAAGATCCACAACCTGTCATTGAAATAGAAAACTTTGACTCTCACAGTGTTATGCTCGCAGTAAGACCATATGCCCTTCCCGACCTCTATTGGGAAGCTGTGCAGGAGACACATGAAACCATAAAAAAAGTCTTTCACGACAACAATATCAAGTTTGCATATGACGGAGGGGTTGAATTGGGTGAAATCGGAGAATAAAACAAAATAAATTGAGCAATGAGTGCAAAAAAAACAGATCCTGATATCATGGGCCTGGCCATGCTGGATTATCATTACGGCAGGCAACAAGAGGATATTACCAGCTATTCTTCTATAGCAGGCGAAGATAAATTGCCGCTCAAACACCTGTTCAGGTCTTTTGATGAAATGCCAAAACTGGAACAGCTGGCACTGAAAAGAACCAAAGGAAAAACCCTCGATGTGGGTTGCGGATCGGGAATTCACGCTTTGTTTCTGCAACAGCAAAACACGGTTGTCGAAGCAATCGATATTTCCAAAGGCGCTGTGGAAGTATGCAAACTCCGTGGCATCAAAAATGCCAGATGCATCAGCCTTTACAAGCTCAAAGATAAAAAATACGACACCATACTGCTCCTGATGAATGGCATTGGCCTTTGCGGAAAGTTATCAAAACTTCCTGCTCTGCTGGAACATTTGAAAGGTTTACTGAATGAAAATGGCGTCATACTTACCGATTCCTCTGATCTCAGTTATATGCTTGAGGACAGGTCCTACTATCTGGAAAAAAGCGAAGCGTATTACGGGGAAGTGACCTTTCAACTTTTTTACAAAGAAATGGTTAGTAAACCTTTTGATTGGGTATATATCGATTTTGAAACACTTAAGAAACATGCAGAACAATCTGGCATGCAATGTACCCTCATCAAAAAAGGCCGGCATTTTGATTATCTGGCCGAACTTAATGTTAAGAAATAGACAGAATTTCTCAACACCAGATCTTAACTACCAAATTCCAAAAATCGTAACCCTTATTCATGTTTCCTGTTTCCTGGTTACTTTTTACTTTTGCCCTGCCTCCGGCAGGTAAACTTTTAACTTTTTAATTGGAGCCCTGTCTCTTGGTTCGCGATTCCTGGTTCAAATAGTAGCATTCCTTCCTTCGAAGTCGGGAGACTTCGAAGAGCAGGTGAAATAAATAAGACAAAAGACCAAAGATAAAATAATCACGAAAGGATTTAAATTGTACTCCCGCGATGCCTCGCGGGATGACTGGCGAGACGGGCTTCGATTTGAGACAGAAAAAATACCAAATCTCGACTACCAAATTCCAAAAATCATAGCAATTTCTGTGTCACTCATCACTCATCATTCATAATTCATAATTATCCTGATTCCTGGTTCCTGATTCCTGGTTCCAATCTCAATACTTTTACCTTTTTCCTTTTACCTTCTAACTTTATCCTTTGTCCTTTATCCTTTATCCTTGCCACCTGGTTCCAAAATCTATATTACCGTTCCAACTGCAACTTCGTCATGCGTTTGGACAGCACAATGCAGAAGGCCGCTACCAAA
>JBFYPZ010000089.1:0-9144 GCA_041303035.1 Flavobacteriaceae bacterium | reverse complement strand
TGGGCGACCGCTACGTGATGGAGGAAATACGCCAGCGGGGCACCATCCTCGGCGGTGAAGAATCCGGCCACACTGTCTTCACGGATCACCAAACTACCGTTGATGGATTTCTGGCTTCATTAAAGCTTCTTGAAATCATGAACATCGAAGAGGGATCTCTTTCCGGGCTAAAAACCGTCATGACGGTTTTCCCACGGGTCTTCATCAAAGTCGATGTCAAACGCAAACCGCCCTTGGGGTCGCTCTCGGACGTCACGGGCGCTATCCGTCAGGTGGAAAAAGACATGAATGGCAACGGCAGGATCCTGGTGCGCTACTCGGGTACCCAGTCCCAGTAAGGGTTTATTTTATAGTGACCTTCAAAAAGAGAGGGAAGATTATACTGCAAATACTTAGCGGTTATCGTTAAAATAAGTACTAGTATATAAAAAACGGCGGGTCAAACAATGATAAAGTTTTTAGACTTAAAAACAATAAATCAGCGCGATTCAGAATTGATGATAGACAGTATAAAGGAAATTATTAACTCAGGTTGGTATCTTTTTGGAGAGCAACTCACAAATTTTGAAAAAGAGTTTGCCGTTTATTGTGGGGTGGCCCATTGCATTGGGGTAGGTAATGGACTCGATGCATTAAAACTGATAATACAATCACTTAAAATGACGGATAAAGACGAAATCATTGTACCGGCAAATACTTTTATTGCTTCTGTCCTTGCAATCTCTGGAAATGGTTGCAAACCAGTTCTTGTAGATCCAAACCCAGAAACAATGAACATCGAATCTGGAAACATAAAAAAGGCCATTACAAAAAAAACTCTTGCAATAATGATCGTTCATTTGTACGGACAACCTTGCGATATGGATGAAATTTATGAGATAGCGGTTTCACATGGCCTACCAGTTATAGAGGATGCCGCTCAATCACATGGAGCCAAGTATAAAGGTAAAAAGGTAGGATCACTAGGTGATGCCGCTGCATTTAGCTTCTACCCTGGAAAAAACCTGGGTGCAGTTGGTGATGGTGGAGCAGTTTTGACGAACAATGACGAAATAGCCAGCAAAGTCAGAAAACTAAGAAATTATGGCTCAACCGAAAAGTATCATCATCAATTAAAGGGGGTTAATAGCCGACTTAATGAAATTCAGGCTGCCATACTGCGGATTAAACTTCGCCGTCTTAACGAAGATAATGACAAACGCCGTAAAATAGCAAAAATTTATCTCGAAGGTATTAAAAATCCTAAAATTATACTACCCTCAACAAATTTGAGTTCGGATCCTGTTTGGCATCTTTTTGTGATACGTTGCTCTGAACGAGATGCACTTGCTGAATATTTAACAACTAATGGCGTAGAAACGATAATCCACTATCCGAAACCACCTCACTTACAACCTTGTTATTCTGAATTTGCTCATTTATCACTTCCTATTGCCGTAAAATTGTCTGAGCGAGTACTCAGTATACCGATATCGCCGGTACTTCAGATAAAAGAAGCGAATAAAATAGTAGACCTGATTAATCAATGGTAGAAGAATATTCACCATATCCACTCGTATCTGTTCTGATCCCTGCGTATAATCACGAACCATATATTAATGGTTGTCTAAACAGTGTATTGAACGACAACTATCCGAATAAAGAGTTATTAATTATCGACGATGGTTCATCAGATGGAACAGATTTACGTATAGTTGATTGGATTTCGAGAAACAGCAATTCAATTCAGGTCTTCTATGGTAAAGGTGTTAATAACAGAGGCGTGAGTAACACATTAAATACTCTGATAAACAAAGCCAAAGGTGAATATATTGTCTTATTGGCAAGCGACGATGAATTGCTGCCCAACGGTATTGTTTCTAGGTTTAATTATTTGGCTACTAACAAGAGCAAGAAAGCCGTTATTGGAGACTGTATTGTAATCGATGATTCTAACAATTTAATTTGTATGAGCAGTCTTTCAGAACTATATAAAGCGAATTTAAAAAATTACTTGACAGACGAAGGCCTTAAAAAGGAGATTATTTGGAACTGGTCGGTAACAGGACCCGCACTAATGGTAAAAAAAGACATCTATAAAATCATTGGCAATTACGATTCACGCCTTAAAATAGAAGATTGGGATTTTTATTTGCGCATGGTTTCCAATAATTTTTTAGGATTTATAAATCAAAAAGTATGTGCTTATAGAATACACTCGGAAAATTGTTGCCGAAAAAGAAATAACGAGATGATGCTTCATGTTGAAATGGTTAAGTCGGCTTTAAAAAATTTATCTACCTTTCATGGTGAATTTCGTCGCCTCTTAACAAAAAAAATATTGGTATATTTATATTTAATTTTAATAAAAAAAATTATAAAAGGTCATGATGGGATCGCAAAATAGATATGTATTATATAGACCTGGATCAGACTTTAATTTTGTAAAAGGTCCAGCCATATTACTAGTAGATATACTTAGATACCGGCATGTCATAAGGTCTTTACTTGTTCACAGACTCACTCAACGATATCACGGATCCAGCTTAGGCGTCGCATGGACATTGCTCAGTCCGTTGATTACCATGATTTCATTGGCTATTATTATTCCGATGATAGCAAGGTTTCAAATACCTAATTATGTCGTTTTTCTCTTTTCCGGTATTACTGTTTGGTGGGCCATAAACGGCAGTATTATAAGTGGTGGCGATAGCATCATACATAGTGAAGATCTTATAAAAAAAGTTTTTCTTCCAAAGATAATATTTCCATTTGTGCATGTTACAATAGAACTCATAAATTTATTTATAGCCTTCCTGTCATTATTTTTATTGGGAATATTATTTGGATTGCACATAAAACCCAATTTTATGTTTTTACTTTTATCAGTTGGGGTTTCTTACTTATTTTGTTTAGGTCTTGGCTTTATTATGAGTATTCTCGTTGTTTACTTTCGTGACCTTAAACATATAACGGGAGTTTTACTGCAGGCAATATTTTACATCAGCGCTATTATTTTTCCGGCCGATATGATTCCACAACAATATAGATTTTTGCTTGACTTTAATCCATTTTTTCAATTCATAAAATTATTTCAAAGCGCAATTTATAGCCCTGTTAATGCTGATTTAAAAAGCTTTATTGTCCCTACCGGTATTGCTTTAATGTGTCTTTGGATCGGCTTAATTACTCAATGGATATTTGGTAAAAACATCGTTTACCATTTATAAACTTCATGAAACCTTTCATCAAAGTAAATGACTTAAGCATACGTTTTAAGGACTTTTCATCAAACACTTCAACATTGGCCAGTTTTTTTATTAGTTTAATAAAGCTTAAACGGTCGCATGGTTTTCAATTTGAAGCTCTCAGGAATGTAACTTTCGACGTTTATGATGGTGATAAAATTGGCATTCTCGGGCGCAATGGAGCAGGTAAATCTACACTGCTAAAAGCTATTGCTGGTATTTACCCGCCCAGCAATGGGACAATCGAAATTAATGGGGTAACGGCAGCATTACTCGAATTTGGCGTTGGATTTGATGTCAATAGAACAGTTCGTGAAAATATTTTTTTAGGAGGTGCGATCTACGGCCGTTCAAGGACTCAAATGTTGTCTCTAGCGGACAACATCATTGATTTTGCAGAACTAAAAGAATTTGTGAATACACCAGCAAAACTGCTGTCTAGTGGTATGAAGAGTAGATTAGCTTTCAGTATAGCTACATCTATTGAGCCTGAAATATTAATACTCGATGAAGTTTTCGCCGCCGGAGACGCCAATTTTATTAAAAAGGCTAGGGCAAGAATGTCAGAACTGATTAATTCATGTAGAATTTTAATATTTGTCTCTCACGCTGAAGAACTAATTAAAGAATTTTGCAATCAGGGAATCGTTATGGAAAAAGGTAAGGTGGTGATGCAAGGAACTGCTGAAAAAGCATGTTCCTATTACAGTGCAATGATATAGATGGGTGGCTTATAAAAAATGAGATCAAAAAATGTCGTTTTTTCTATAATTCATTCATATATGCCAGACCGGTGCATTGATCCTTACTTCAGTGGGCTTTTGAATGCCTTTGAAAATGAGGGAGTGGATGTTCACCTAATTTTGGCTAATGATTTAGTTGGAAATTTACAGGCACATTGCTTAAAAAATGAAATATCAGAATCCAAATTAATTAGTTATATCAATACCCTCAATCCGGATTTCATATTTAATTCAAATCGAGCGGGAATAACAAAAGGTATCCTTGAAAATACGACTTGCCCAATAATCACTTGGATGGTTGATTTAATGCCCTTTCTACATCATGGTGGTGACCACAAAGATCTATTTTGCGAAAGAGATCACTTAATAACTTCATCTTTTAAAAGCGTCGAGGTTTTTGAGACAATCTATCCGGTTTTAAAAAACCGTGTTCATTATATTCCGGTTGCAACAAACATTTCGGATTTCAATTCAATTAAATTTAATAAAAAAGATATTAATATTTCATTTATTGGTTCACTATTCGATTTCCAATATTTCAATAAGATTATTGATTACTGCAAGGAAACGCCATGGGCTTTTAGAAATCTCATGACATTAACAGAATGCATTCGAAAAGACTATTATTTAGATGTTGAAAAAAAAGTGTCAGATTTAAATCTTGACTTCGTATTAAAATACTTTTCAATAGATGCACACTTTTTAAAGGCCATTATTTCAAATACGATTTCGAACAATGATCGTATAAAAATTTTAGGGTCAATTACAGATTTAGGTTTACACTTATATGGAACAGTAAATTGGACAACCATTGGACAGTATTCTCTGAAACTTCTGAGTTCATTCCAATTCGATAAGCCGATAGATAATAGAAAGAAACTCGTCGAGGTTTACCAGCGTTCAAAAATTTCGATTAACATTTCACACAATCAAGCGGTTGACGGCTTGCCTTACCGAATCTTTGATATTATGGCATCAGATTCTTTGCTTATAACAAATTACAGGAAAAATTCGGACATTTTTTTGCTTTTCGGGAAAGATTTTCCAATTCCAATGTATAGGAATAAAGAAGAGTTAAGGGAAAAAGTTAAATATTTTCTTGAGAATGAGGATGAACGCGTTCAAATTGTTAAAAAATGCCAACAAGCTGTCTCTGAAGGATACACGTTTAACGATCGCGTTAAAATATTTTTTGAGATCATCAGAAAACCTCTACATGGGTCAAAATCTGAAATCGGAAAAGTGACGATTTTAGATAAATCCCTGTTTAGGAAGAAGTTACATCAAAAATTAAATTTACTCAATAAGTCGCACTATGAAGATAAACTTTTAATACTTCATTCAAATCCCTTCGGTTCTTTGACTATAATTCTACAATTATTTTCCAGAAAAATAGTTAATTTAATTGTCAGGTCATCTACACAAAATCAACGCGTTATCATAAAAAACAGAATTAAATCATTAACCACCCCAAATTTTCGAAGAAAAGTGGACTATGTCCTTGAGTTATTTGGCATTATGAGGGCAAATAAATAATTTAGGCATCGAAGCTCTAAAAGGAGAATGCCATGATCAGTAAATTAGCGATAGTCGAAACCAATGAAATAGCTCATGGAGTGGTAATACATCCTTACGCTATCATAAGACAAAATGTTATTTTAATGAAAAATGTTGTTATTCACCCTTATGTCGTTATCGAGTCAGACATCGTAGTTGGTGAAAACGTAGAAATTTTCCCAAATACTTATATAGGTAAAATTCCGAAAGGTTCCGGTGCAACATCTAGAATTCCAGAGTTCAATAAATCGATAAAAATAGGAGCTTTTTGTTCTATAGGACCGCATGTTACTATTTATTGTGATGTTGAGATCGGTCATCATACACTTATTGGCGACAATGCCTCAATTAGAGAAAAAGTTAAAATTGGTTCGTTTTGTATTGTTAGCCGAGGCGTGACGATAAATTACAATACCATAATCGGTAACCGAACTAAAATAATGGATTTGTCTCATATTACTGGAAATTGTAAAATTGGTGATGATGTGTTCATCAGTACGTCGGTAAAAACGACCAATGACAACTCAATGGGTAAAAATGAATACGATGAAAAACATATAAAGGGTCCGGAAATAAAAAACGGGGCAATGATCGGTGCTGGCGCTAATATTTTGCCTAATGTGACGATCGGCGAAGGTGCTATCGTTGGTGCGTCTGCTTTAGTCACGAAAGACATTTCGCCTGGAAAACTAGCCATTGGCATTCCCGCGCGTGAGGTAAGAAATGTTTTATGATTGCTTTCGCTTACAGAAGTGAAACATATGGAAATAGACACTAATAGCTATAAGATCCAACAATGTAAAATTGTAGAGCTTCCAAAAATTTATGATCCTAGGGGGAATTTGACCTTTATTGAGAGCGAAAGACATATACCGTTTAATATAAAACGTGTTTACTATCTATATGACGTCCCTGGCGGAGCCGAGCGGGGAGGGCATGCCCACAAAGAGCTACAGCAACTTGTCATTGCCATGTCAGGAAGTTTTGATGTTTTGATTGATGACGGTTTTAATAAATCTCGTTATCATCTCAATCGTTCATATTTTGGTCTTTATATTTGCCAGATGATTTGGAGGGAGCTGGATAATTTTTCTTCCGGATCCGTTTGTATGGTTTTGGCTTCTAATTATTATGACGAAAGTGATTACTATCGTAATTATAAGGAATTTTACCGAACCGCTCACAGAATATAGAAAGTATCTGAATAAAATTTACTATCGTTCACATTAAGTTTGCGTACCAAATGGACAAATCAACTTTGATCAAGTCTTCGAGAGTCTTTATATTTCCAACGAAAAATTTTTTCATCAAATTGGCTTCTAAATCGGGATCCAGTTCTTTTTTTAAATTATTTTTAATCCTAAGAAGCGTTTTTTTGCAGTTTTCGGATGGATGGTTTATTATTTTGTCCCAGTCCGGCCATCCCGTCAAGAAAACGATTGTATCAGGTAAAACATCGTAACTGTACGTTTCGCCAGTATCGGGTTTAGAGATCTCAGCTTTGCCTTCTTTTTCGAAATAGTTTATCTGAGGCAATAAAGTTCTGTTTAGTTTAAGTTTAGGGTTAAAACTAAGGCTATGGTCAACTTCCAAAAAAGTTAATATTTTTCTAATGGTTTTTTCGATATTCTGGCAAATGTCGGTTTCAAAAACCGTAAAAAAAAAGTTTTCTTTAGGAAATAATCTAAAATATTCATTTATGTGGTTGGCGTATAGGCTTGAGTATAAATAGTTAACGTCTATACTTCTTCTTGCTGAAGATTCGGCGGTCATTGTTTCTTCGAAACTCGACGTTTCAAGCAGGTTCCTAACATTGAACATGTACTGCGAATAAGCTCTTTTTACCGGGTGTCGTAAAGTGACCAAAAATTTTACATTATCACCCAGTAGCCTCGCTATCTCAACAGGTGCCATGTCGTAATAAATATATCCTGGGGTTATTTCACCTATGGACTTCTGGCCTTTGTAGCTAGAAAAAAAATTGATTTCGTATCTTGCTTTCTCGGAGGCGTTAAGCCCCGGAAAAGTGATGCCTCGCCTTCCTACAACACTCACACTTTCTTTGATGCCGAAAAAATGTGTCTCTTTAGAGACTGGCAAATAAATGTCAGGGTGATGCCTTAGGATCTCCCAAAGTGTCGTCGTTCCGGCACGCGGTGGGCCGATACCAATCCAGTTTGGTAACATTTATTGAAGCTTTCCCTTAAATTTCGTTTTGACCGGAGTGAAAATGGCCTAATGGTTAGATACCCCAATAATTTTACTCAACTACACGACAAGGCTGTAAATGTCAAAACTTTTGCTAAACTTTTAGATATTACATTTTAATCACGATCCTGAATACGGACTGCTGATGGTTAAGACAGCACCTCACATTTTGTTAAGCACCTTTAATGGTGCCGAGTTTATCGCCGCACAGATCGAAAGCATCCAAAATCAAAGCCTGAGGAACTGGATTTTGTTGATCCGCGACGACGGGTCTCATGATGACACTGTTGACATTCTCACCAGTTTCGCTGCCCACGACAGCCGCATTCGCTTGGTTAACGACCTAAGGGGGAATGTGGGCATCGCCCGCAATTTCGGCCATCTGATGAAAATCGCTTTGAAAGAAGGTGCCAAGGTGGCTTTCTTCGCCGATCAGGACGATGTGTGGCTGCCTGAAAAGTTGGAAATCCAGCTTGATCTCTTAAAAAAAATCGAAAGAAAGTGCGGAATCAACACCCCGCTCCTCATTCATAGCGACTTGATGGTGGTAGACAAACAGCTCAACGTTCTTAGTGGCTCGTTTATGAAATATCAGGGCATCTCCAATGAATCGCGAGCATCCCTAAACGTCTTGCTGGTACAGAATTATGTTACCGGATGCACTGTGGCAATTAATCGTCCGTTGTTGGAGCTTGCCCTACCGATACCCGATTTGGTAATGATGCATGACTGGTGGTTGGCTTTATGCGCGGTTTCTTGCGGGGAAATAGGCTATATCCAAACCCCAACGACACTATACCGGCAACACGGTAACAATGAAGTGGGAGCAAAGGGATTCTGGCAGATGCTTAACCCGTTGCGGACCAACCTTTTGAAACGCTGGAAAATAGGTGAATGCCACTTTCTCGGAACCATCAAGCAAGCTTCGCAGCTGGCCGATCGGATTAGCAAAAGCCTGTTTCAACCCCATTATGGCGTCGAATCATTGATAAATGGTTATGCAACTTGTCTTTCATTGGGACCATTTGAACGCCTTGATTGGATCCGTCGCAACGGACTGCACCGTCAGGGGATGATTCGCCAAGTACTTTTTTTGACACGATTACTGATGACGGATCACGATTAATCCGTCGATTACGTATGAATTTTAGCAGTTAAGCTTGTCGGACTCATAACGGTAGGCGAAATAAACGTCTCGGACGGGGAACCGAACCTCTATGCCCTGCGATTCAATTTTATTGTGATTGTCTGTTGATTTCGTGGGCATTATATAATAATGAACTTAATCCAATGGCATTGTTTGAATATTCCCTTTTGTCATAACTTGTCTGCGCGTACCTGTAAGCAAAACTTAAATATGCATCATTTTCATTTTTTGCCAGCGAAATTCCTGTTCCAATACCGAAGGA
>JBFYPZ010000088.1:0-9145 GCA_041303035.1 Flavobacteriaceae bacterium | reverse complement strand
CGCACAGATTTCTCAAATGGGTATCAGCAGCCGTATGTTTGATGTCTTTTATATGATACGAGCCATCCGGATCAGGGGCCTCGCCAAAAACAAACTTATCAACAGCTACGAGTCCGCTGTTGCTCGTCATCAGAGAATGCTGTACTTTCCGCAATTCATTTACATGGCACTTTCCACAGGTTCTTTCGGCATCCGAAAGATTACCCGGTATGATCACCATACCCTTGTGTGAAAGTTTCTTGTCCTCTGTTTCCGGGTCCCCCAAATGACAGCTCACACAGCCTATTTTCTTTGGGTCATGATAAGCAGAAAAACCTGTATATTGTTCATGACACTTCATGCAGGATTCCAGGTTATTTGAGACAATACTCATCTCTTTCTTAGGTGGTTCTCCTGTACCATAATTACAATTCCTGAGAAATAGGAGGATCATTACTCCGGAAAGAAGCATAAAAAGAAGAACAACAACCCTTTTTGAAATTGTGATGGATTTTTTCATAATCAAAATGAACCTGGCCTCAAATCTACAATATTTTCATTTAGTGTTGGCACCTACAGAAGCCTCTGGAAGAAGTATTATTTTGCTTTGTTGTGTGCCCAATGTTACATTCTAAATTCCTTTAATATGATTTTTATCAGTCTCTTTAGTATTTTGATGACCTAATTTTGTTCCGGTTATGGATTAAATCCGATTGGGCTTTTTTCCTGCTTTTTTAAAATATTTCGACATGAACAATTCAAGAAGGACGTTTATTAAAATTTCAGCTTTGAGTGCCAGTGGATTGATGCTTTACAACTACGGGATAAAAGCAAATGCCACCTCCTTAACTGCTAATAATAAGCTGGCGGATTCTGCCAAAGCCTTAAACCGTTTTCCTACCTATTGTGAGGTGTGTTTTTGGAAGTGTGCCGCCTGGGCTTATGTTGATGAAAACAACAATATCCCAAAAATTATAGGAAACGATACCGACCCGCATTGTTACGGACGGCTCTGCCCGAGAGGAACCGGAGGAGTGGGCATGTATTCTGACGAGGACAGACTAAAAACGCCTTTGATCAGAACCCAAGTAAATGGTGAAGATACCTTCAGGGAAGCGAGCTGGGAAGAAGCGATCGACTTGATTGCCGGCAAAATGAAATCGATTAAAGAGCAGTACGGTCCTGAAAGTTTTGCCCTGCTAAAGCATGGTGCGCCGGGTGGACACCTTGAACATTTGTTCCAGGCGTATGGCTCTGATACCATAGGAGAACCGGCTTATGCCCAGTGCAGGGGTCCGAGGGAAACCGGTTTTAAGCTCACATTTGGTGCCTGGGTGGGATCTCCTGAACCTACTGATATAAGAGATACGAAATGTCTGGTCCTGATAGGATCACATATTGGTGAAAACATGCACAATACCCAGGTGCAGGAAATGTCGGAATGCATTGATAAAGGCGCTGCCATTATTGCTGTTGATCCAAGGTTTTCTACCGCTGCAAGCAAAGCGCAGCACTGGCTGCCGATCAAACCGGCTACAGACATGGCTTTGTTACTGGCCTGGATGCATGTATTGATCTATGAGGATCTCTATGATAAAGAATATGTTGAATTATATGGACAGGGCTTTGATAAATTAAAAGAACATGTAAGAGGATTCACGCCGGAATGGGCTTATGGCATAACCACCATAAAACCGGAAGAAATAAGAAAAACTGCCAGGGTTATGGCAGAGGCTGCGCCTTCGGTGATCGTTCATCCTGGAAGGCACGTGACCTGGTATGGTGATGATTCACAAAGAGGAAGGGCAATTGCCCTGTTAAATGCCTTATTGGGTTCCTGGGGAAGACGCGGCGGCTTCTATTTCAAAGAAAGTTTAAAAATACCCAACTTCCCTCATCCGCCATATCCCGAACCAAAATGGGGCTGGCATGAAATAGGTGAGAATTTCCCCTTTGCGGAGATGGGCATTACCAATGAGATCATCAAGGCATCAATTCCGGGTGGTAACGATAAGTATCCGGTAAAAGCCTGGATGGTTGCCGGTACAAATCTACTACAGAGTATTCCTCAGGCGAGCGTAATCGAAAAGGCCATTGAAAGTATTGAATTTTTGGTAGTTCTAGATACCATGCCGATGGAGATAACGGGATATGCAGATGTTGTGCTTCCCGAATGCACCTATCTGGAAAGATATGATGACCTGAGATCAGCTACGAACAGAGAACCTTCTGTTGCGCTGAGAATGCCTGTTGCACCTCCAAAATACGATTCTAAACCGGCCTGGTGGGTTGCCAAGCAGATCGGTGAAAAACTGGGATTAAAGGAATATTTCAACTATACCGATTACAAAGAAACCATAGCCTGGCAGTTGGAACAAATAGGAAGTTCGCTTGAAGAAATGGAAAAGATCGGGGTAAAGAACTTTCCACGCAAAACAGGTTCCATGTACTTAAAAGAAGGTGAAGCTTATGAATTTGGAACTCCTAGCGGAAAAATCGAATTCTATTCTGATCAGCTGGCCGAAAAAGGTTTTGATCCCATGCCGGTTTACACGCCGCACCCTGAACCCGAAAATGGATACTACAGGCTTAATTACGGAAGATCACCCATGCATACTTTTAGCCGTACCATCAACAATCCAAACTTAAGCGACCTTGCGGATGAAAATTATCTATGGGTTAATCCAAAGGTAGCAAAAATTGAAGGACTCAAAAACAAACAGGAGGTCTGGTTGCAAAATCAGGACGGAATTACCTCGACTTATCCGATCAAGGTCAGGGTAACCGAAAGAATACGCTGGGATTCTGTTTATATGTATCACGGGTTTGGCCACAACAACAAAAAACTGACAAGAGCTCACGGTAAAGGAATGAGCGATACCCAGCTGATTACAAAAGTTACCGTAGATCCTTTGATGGGGGGAACAGGTATGCGGGGTAATTTTGTTAAAATAATTCAAGAAAATCCACATAAAGAAATATTGTCATGAAATATGGAATGGTAATAGACACATTAAAATGTGTTGGATGCAGTGATTGTGTAGTCGCCTGCCAGACAGAAAACAATGTTCCCATCGGTTATTGCCGGGACTGGGTAACAGAATCTGTGAATGGGGCTTATCCTCAAATCGAAATGGAACTCAAAACAGAAAGATGTAACCACTGTGAAAATGCACCCTGTGTTAGATGCTGTCCAACCGGAGCAAGTCATATCATCGAGGGAGGCATAGTTCTGGTAACGCCCAATGAATGTATTGGCTGTGGTGCATGTATCGAGTCATGTCCTTATGATGCCCGCTACCAACATCCGGGAGGCTATGTGGACAAATGTACCTTCTGCCACCACAGGCTGGAGAAAGGACAGCTTCCTGCCTGTGTTTCGGTATGCCCGACGCATTGTATGTATTTTGGCGATCTCGATGACCCGACCAGTCAGGTCTCCCAATTGCTAAAGTCAAGAAAACACAAGGTGCTGGCACCGGAAGCCGGAACCAAACCCAATATTTTTTATTTAGTTAAATAATCTACCCATGCAAGAAGAAATTTTTATAAGCGGACGCGAGATTCCCAAAATAGACCCATATCTTGAGATCTGGCATTTTCCCATAGCACTCTATTTATTTTTGGGTGGCCTGGCAGCCGGAATCCTGTTTTTTGCTGCCTTATTCACGGCACTCGACAAGGATAAACAGGTTCCCGCAGTGGTTAAATACGCCATGATCATTGTTCCTGTTGCCTTATCAATAGGCCTGATGGCTCTTTTTTATGACCTGACTCACAAGCTGTATTTTTGGCAGCTCTATACTACCATAAGACTGGAATCACCCATGTCATGGGGTGCATGGGTATTATTGATCATAACCCCCTTATCCTTTTTATGGGTTTTCAGTTATTTTTCTGAAATCTTCCCTAAATGGAAACTGCCCTTCCCGTTTCTGGAAAAATTTGAAACTTATCTGGCAAAGAACCGCAAAACCATGGCGCTCATAATCTTACCGCTCGCCATAATCCTGGGAATCTATACAGGCATCTTGTTATCAGCATTTAATGCCAGACCTTTGTGGAACAACTCAATATTAGGGCCCCTGTTCCTTACTTCCGGTCTGTCAACAGGTGCAGCAGCTATTTTGTTGTTATCAAAGACCCACTTTGAAAAATCTCTTTTTACAAAAATCGACCTTGGCCTTATCATCATTGAACTGGCACTTATTGTGCACATGATCATGGGCATGTACGCAGGATCTGCTGTTCAGTTAGAAGCTCTGGATATTATGATCGGAGGTGAATACACGGTTCTTTTCTTTGGATTTGTGATTATTTTAGGCTTGTTGATCCCGGCATTTCTGGAGACGATCGAGATCTTCGGTTATAAAGTGCCTGTAATCATACCTTCCATGCTCGTCTTATTGGGAGGACTCATGTTTAGAGTTATTATGGTGGAGGCGGGACAAATTACCAGATACCTATATTAAAACATTATGGAAAAACAGAAAAAAATAAAAAAAGAGCTGTACTGGAACCCCTATTTTGGTGGTTTCTTACTCGGACTCGTACTTATCCTTGTATTTTATATCTCGGGGCGGGGCATTGGCGCCACGGGAGGATTAAAAGGAACTGTCATAGCTACCGTCGATGCCGTTGCGCCGACACACGCACAGGACAGTCCTTACTATGCAAAATTCCTGGAAGACGAAAAATCTCCGGTGAACAGCTGGCTTGGATACGAAACCCTGGGAGTCATTATAGGTGCCTTTATCTCAGGCGCGGTATCCGGAAGGCTGAAATTAAAAGTAGAACATTCACCAAAAATAACGAGCAGAAGAAGATTGATTTTTGCTTTGATCGGTGGAGTTCTCTTCGGTTTTGGTTCGCAAGTTGCGCGGGGCTGTACAAGTGGTGCTGCCCTGAGTGGCATGGCAGTGCTCGCTACGGGTGGTTTTGTTACGATGCTGTCCATTTTTGGAACCGGATATGTCGTGGCTTACTTTTTCAGAAAAAATTGGATTTAAAAATATAAATAGAAATTATGGGACCATTAATTCCTAACGGTATAATTCCAGAACAATGGGATTATGTAATTGCCCTGCTGATCGGCTTGGCATTTGGATATATTTTAGAAGCCTCCGGATTCTCCTCTTCGAGAAAATTGGTTGGTGTTTTTTACGGCTATGACTTTGCTGTTTTGAAAGTGTTTTTTACTGCCGTACTGGTATCGGTGATCGGCTTATACTATATGGATTATCTGAGCTGGCTTGATATTACACAATTGTACGTTCACCCCACCTTTATGCAGTCTGCCATCATAGGCGGTATCATAATGGGTGTTGGTTTTCTGGCCGGCGGATTTTGCCCGGGAACAAGCCTTACAGCAGTTGCAATCGGCAAATTGGATGCCATGATCTTCACCCTGGGTCTGCTGATCGGTATCTTTATTTTTTCAGAGCTCTATTCTGTATTGACCCCGATGCTCAGCCAAGGCGATTATGGAAATATTACTTTGGATAAAAGTATTGGTATACCGGCTGATATCATCATCCTGAGCATAGCTATTCTTGCTCTTGCCGCTTTTTATTTCTCCGACCTCGTCAGGGCCAAAGTAAAAAAAGTATTTTACTAAAAATATTCAGAATATGTCAAAAAATTATAAACTCAAAAGACTATCGACCAGAAGATATCAGATGCTGGCAGCAATTTTAATTCTGCTCGCTGCAGGGCTGGTACTTTTACCTGACTATCAAAAACATGAGGGTATTGAACCTCAATTATTCATCAACAAAGCGATGAGCAACGAACGTTTTATCAGTACAGATATCGTTGCCGACAAAATAATCAATAAAGATCCGTCCTTTGTGCTGGTCGATGTACGATCTGAAGCAGAATTTGCAAAATTTTCTTTACCCAATGCAATAAACATACCTCTTGATAAATTTTTGAGCGAGGAAGCGGATAATGTGATCAACCAAGAGATTGTTGATGTAGTGTTGTTTTCCAATGATAATTTTATGGCCAATGAAGCCTGGCTGCTCGGCAACAGATTGGGATATACCAATTTATATTTAATGAAAGGCGGACTGAATGAGTGGTTCAACACAATTATTTCACCAAAAATGCCTGAAGAAACAATGCCGCGGGAAGCTTTTGAATTATATAACCAGCGTAAAGCTGCGGGTTTGTATTTTGGTGTCGGGTCGATTGAAGTTCCGGCAGTCAAAACCATAGTAAAAACTGAACCTGTTAAAACACCTGTCAAAGCACCTGTAAAAGTGGTACCCGAAGAGAAAAAGAAAAAAAGTGCTCCGGAAGGCGGCTGTTAAATATGATTGAGCTTGCCGGATTATTAAAATAGGAAGAATAATATTATTTTGTATGAAAGAACTTGAAAAAACAAAAAGAATCTCTGTATCAGCAGTGATCTTTTTACTGGTAATTGTTATTGGACTGCTTACTTTCAAAAAGCCAAAGCATGTCTTTTCAACAGATGCAAAGTCAACTTTAAATGAGCTCCTCACGGCAGATCCCATCCTTACTTCAGCAGGATTAAAAGCCATGGACTCCACTGCCTATGTACTGGTTGATGTAAGAAGCGCTTATGAATACAACAAAGGTCATCTGCCCGGAGCAAGGAACATTGCGCATAATGAGGTCCTGATTGAAGACAATATCCGGTTTTTTAAAAACCTGACTGCCGATAATAAAGTTGCTGTTTTATACGGAGAAAACCCAAACTGGGCGCTGGGTACATGGATGACCCTTTATCAGCTGGGATATACAAACCCGAAAATTCTGGCGATTGAAACCCAATATACTGACAAAGTTTTTATTGCAAAAGATGTACAAATTGAAAAGCCTGACCTTGACTACGGAACAACCCTGGATTCGCTGAAAACAAAAAAACAAATCCCGGTTGCTGAGCCTGTAAAGGTAATAGAAAAGAAAGAAGCTCCCAAAGTGGTAGTTCCTGTAGAAAAAAAGAAAAAAAGTGCTCCTGAAGGAGGATGCTAAACAAACCTTTCTAATCGCGAAAGATCTGTGCGTATAAGTGAAACAAAAAAAGGTGGCCGAGGCCACCTTTTTTTGTTTGAATGAAATTCTGTTCGTTAGAACTCCAGATCGGCAACCAGATCAAATTCATCGTAGATTACTTTATCCTGCAGGTCATTGAAAAAGCTTGCTGAACCGTATCTGACATCATAAGCAGAACGATCGATTTTTACTGTGGCATTCGCTTTGTTTCCGTAAACTCCCAGTTCAAAGGTAACCGGTTTCGTAGTACTTTTGATCGTCAGATCTCCGGTAACTCTGTATGAGTTCTTCCCGATCATTTTAACACTGGTGAACTTCAATTTTGATTCAGCAAATTTTGCTGATCCAAAAAAATCATCTGATTTCAAATGGTTTTCCAGTTTTCCCTTGGATTCTCCGCTCAGATCATCAGCTGTAATTGTAGCCATGTCCACAACAAATTCACCTCCGGTAAGCTTATCCTTATCAAATTCAAGAACACCTGATTTGATGGCAATCGTTCCGTAATGAGAACCTGTCATTTTATAACCTTTCCAGGTAATTTTACTCTTGTCGGTTTTAATGGCCTTCTTGTCGATGTCCATCGAAGTAAATGCAAAAGACACCATTGTGATTACTGCAATAATTGCGCTAAATACTAAATTTTTCATTGTTTTAATGGTTTTAAGATTTATAATAGATTTTTTCTCTGATAATTTTTCCCTGAGTCCATTCCTGTATTGCTACAAACATGACTTTCTTTTCGCCCAATTCTCTGTGTGAATATTCCTGAAACCACTCTACCATGGTTACACCCTCTCCAAAAGCAACATGCACAGGCTGGGCGGACCTCCAGTCGGTAACCGCTTCGTAAAACTGAGAAATTTTCTGTCTGTACAAATTTAAACCACAAACCGGAGCCAGGTCGTTTTCCTGTATTTCAACATCCGTGTCGTAATACTTTTCCAAAGCATCCGTCATCTTTCCTTCGATGATCATATCGTTCAGGTCACTGACTTTTTCAATTAAGCTGCAAAACATAACTCAAATTAACAGTACAAATGTCCTGAAAAGAAGGAACCAAAAAAATAAACTGTTTTACAAAAAGATATTAAACCAGATTAACTTTACTGTTCCAGTATTAGCTGGCTCTTGATTTTGCTGAGAAATTCTTTGGTAATGCCCAGATAGGAAGCGATCAGGTATTGCGGAATTCGCCGTTCCATTTCCGGATACTGCTTTTTAAAAGCCAGATATTGCTCTTTGGCCGTTAAACTAAAATTGCGAATGATGCGTTTTTGCGATGACACAAGCGCTTTTTCGAGCAACATTCTGAAAAATTTATCGAGCTTGGGTATTTTTTCATACAACAGATGCAAGCCCTCATAACCAAACTGGATCACTTCAGTAGGCTCGATACATTGTACATTAAAATCGGCCGGGGTCTGTGAAACAAAACTACCGAGATCCGAAGTCCACCAGTTTTCAATGGAAAAATGGAGCACGTGTTCCTGTCCGTTTAAATCAACCACAAAGGTTTTGGTGCAACCTGTTACCACAAAATTCAAATGCCGGCAAACATCTCCCTGCTGGAGTATGAACTGGTTTTTGAGGTACTTCCTTCTCATGGCATAATTGTGTATAAGATCGATCTCTTTCCTGTCGAGTTCAATAAATTCCTTCAGATAATTTAGCAAGGGGTCGATGTCGTGCATGCTTAAATTTTGGTTTACTAAGTTAAAAAAATATGTCAGATCTGTTCAAAAAAAAGCAGGTTCACGCAGCAATTTTGAGGATTTTATTAAGCCTGTATTCAAATAAAATTGAGGGGTAAAAAGCGTCACGGCCAAAAAAGCAAGATAAAATAAAAATAACTTATACCTTATTTTATAAGTAGCTGTTTTTCAGTTCTTTATATATATTTTTTGCGTAACAAATGTAACTAAAATTGGTGAAATTCATACTGAATAGAATAAATATGTATTAGACTAAATTGACAAATGTCATAAATATTACACATACCAAATAATAATTTTGAGGAAAATAAAAATAAAATTTTTTGCTAATTAAATAATTAAATTATGAAAACAACTTTTTTATACCTCTTCGTATTCTTAATTCCTGCCACTTTTATGATGAGTGGTTTTGCGAATAGAACAAATCC
>JBFYPZ010000087.1:0-9171 GCA_041303035.1 Flavobacteriaceae bacterium | reverse complement strand
GCCTTTCTAACACTGTCTAATACCTGTTTGTCGATCCAACCCATGCCTTCTGCATGCACGGCTGCTGTAGTGGAATCCTGCATCAAAAACATAGGTACACCCATGTTTTCAACTTCCTTCACTATTGCGCCAAGATCCTTATCCCGATTTTCACGGCTTACATCCCGGATATAAACAGCAGCAATTCTGTTGGGGAATTCTTTGACTACCTGCCTGTAATATTCCGGATCTTTTTCACCGCTGTCGCCGATCAGGATGAAAGGAAGTTCAGGGTAGGTCAATAACAGTTTTTCAATGGTATGCAGCTTGTGATCCTCATCAAAGATCAGTTTTTTATGGTCGAGACCAAAATCGCGCAAAAGAATGGATCCACGGGGAATATTTTTTAATTCCATAAATTCGTCGAGAAAGTCGTACAGGTTCCACGGACTGTTGGATAAATAGAACATGGGGTTCACAGGGTGTGGGCTTGCACCTTTTTGCAGGCCTGCGTACAATTGCTGCACTCCCGGAAAGCTTAGGCGGGTATCGGCATTCTTTGTAAAGGTGTTGCTGATGGCAGTGAGCAGATTCCCTGCACCGGTTTGCAGTATGGTGTCGTCAATGTCGCTGATCACCCCAAAAATAGTTTCTGATACCGGAACCTGTACCCATATGGTTTGACTGACCTTAAAGCGGAGTTCATCTGTAAGTTTAAGCTCGAATTTATGCCACAGCTGATTTTCATCTGTTTTTCCCAAAAAAGGCAATTCAAAATGAAAATAGCCTTCATCATCGGTAATTGTAAGTTCACTTATATTACCCCAGGTTGCTTTAACACCAAGCCCTGCCAATTCCTTACTGCCAAAATGTTTGTACATCCGCAAGATGTTGTTTAAGATATCATCATCCGGTTTTGTTTTGGCTATTTTCCTGTCTTTTAGCACACGGCCACTGAAGTAGATTTTTTCTTTATTTCCATAGCCTCGAAACGGAACAATGATCACATCCCCGTTATAACCATGACTGTTACGAAAGGCTGCATTTATTTTATCAAAGCCTTCTTCTAAGCAGTGTAAAGACTTTCTGACCCGGTTCTTCATTCGTTTTCTTTTTTACAGGCAGGGTAAGGAAATTTCCCGCCGGAACTTTTTGTTTTATCAAATTTACATGATAAACCTGAAGTACTCAAAAAGTATGATATGATATTTTTTATGCTTTGACTGAAACTAAAATTGAGTCAACTTTTGGGGTTCACCTCAAAATTCAGCCGGTTCATCTCATTTTTTACCTATGCAAGGCAAACGAATATAGATTTGCTGCATAAATCAATTTAAAAAAAAGACAACCATGAAAAATTATCTGAAAATTACCGCAGTTATCGGCCTGATGTTCACTACAATAACAGCTATGGCTAACGAACCAACAATTGACCTTGAAAACGGAAAAGATGGAAAGGCAATCTTATTAAGTTTAGATTCCCAATCTGCTGACTCGAACATCAGATTAACGGATTCTGATGGCAATATACTTTTCAATGAAAATTCCTACGGAAAAAACTTTAGTAAAAAATTAAATCTTGACAAGCTCGAAGCCGGAAATTATTCCCTAAAAGTAGAAAGTGATTTAAACACATTGGTATACAATGTTACTATTGATGAAGCAAATCTTTCTGTAGAGAAAAGTAGAGAAATAAAAAACAAACCTTTGGCATTTCAAAAGGACAAAAAGGTATATCTCAATTATTTTAACAGGAGTCTCGCACCTGTGGAAATAAGCATAAGCGACAAAAATGACAATACAGTTTACGAGGAAACCAGAGAAGGTGACCTGTTGGTAAAAGGGATCTATAACCTTAACCGCGCCCCGAGAGGTGAATATACGCTAATGGTGAAATACGGTAACGAGACCTTTTTTGAAAATATAGTGATTAAATAGTGAGTATAGATAGTAATTGGTAAACCTCATAAGTAAATTTGCTTATGGGGTTTTTTACTTGGGTCCAGCTTCGATAAAAGCAATACAGCTATTTCGGGTTCAGTTAGGCCGAGAATTATTAGGTATTAAATCCTAATTGAAAAATGATATTGAATTACCACCCTGAGTCAATTAATTTTATTAATTTGTAAAAAAAAGTTTCATGTATTTCAGCAAATATTCCAAAAAATCAGTTCAATATATACTGCTGCATATCCTGGCTTTGCTGGTCATCATTTTTCTGCCATTCGTAATAATATATGAATACCGCGGATCAGGAATCAGTTCCCAAGAAATGAAATTTTTATACCTGCACACAATAACAACAGTATTTTGGATTTTGCTGTTTTATTTAAATACAAGCTACCTGATTCCAAAATTTTTGTATGAAAGAAAATATATCCTTTTTAGTATCATTCAATTATTACTTTTTGTTCTGATTATTGTATCCCATAAAATCTTTTTTGAGCTTATCATAACAACAAAAAGCTTTATTCTGGCAATATCGCTCAAGTATAATTTCATCCCTTTTTTGTTTACAGTATTAGGCAGTATCGCTATTAAATCAGTTTCTGACAGGATTAGGGCCGATGGAGATGCAAGCGAACGGCAAAGTGAAGCCTTAAAATCGGAATTGGCCTTTCTCAGGTCGCAGATCAACCCCCATTTTATTTTTAACATTCTCAATAATATTGTGGCCCTATCCAGATTAAAAAGTAAGGAATTGGAACCGACTATCATGAAATTGTCTTCACTGATGCAATATATGCTGTATGAATCTAATGAATCACAGGTTTTGCTTAGTCATGAAGCAGATTATCTGACGAGTTATATCGATCTTCAAAAACAGCGCTTTGGAAAACGGTTAAAGATCAACTTTGATGTCGATATCGAGGATGACCGGCATACCATTGAACCCATGCTCCTTATTCCTTTTGTTGAGAATGCCTTTAAACATGGAATGGGATTGGTACCGGATCCCGAAATAGACATCAGTTTAAAAGTATCGGGAAATAAACTCCTTTTTGAAGTTAAAAATAAATATATTGAAGATGATGATGCCAAAGACAAGTTGTCTGGAATTGGTTTGTCGAATGTGAAAAGAAGGCTTGAACTATTATATGGACCAAATCAAGAACTAAAAATAAACAAGCAGCATGACTGGTTCATGATAAACCTGCGGTTGAATTTAAACGAATGATGAATTGTATTGCCATTGAAGATGAATCGCTGGCACTGGAGTTGTTGACAGATAACATCAGTAAAGTTCCTTATCTGAAACTCGTTGCCTCGTGCTCGAATGCTTTTGAAGCCATGGAAGCCATGCAGCAACATGCCGTTGATCTTATTTTCACAGATATTCAGATGCCGGGTTTGACCGGGATCAATTACATTGCCAGTCTGGAAAAGAAACCCCTGGTGATCTTCATAACAGCATATAAACAATATGCTTTGGATGGTTTTGATCTGGATGTTGTTGACTACCTGCTTAAGCCGGTTGCCTTGGAAAGATTTATTAAAGCCTGTAACAGAGCGAGGGACTTATTTGAGCTGAGGAAATCAAAGATTAGTAAAGAGCCGCAGCCGGTTGCCGATAGTTTTTTTGTCAATGCAGGCTATAGTCAGGTTCGCATTAATTTTGATGAGATTTTATGGATGAAAGGTTATGGAGATTATATAAAGATCTATCTAAAAGGCAAAAATAGTCCATTGGTGATCCGAACCAATTTCAAGACCCTTGAATTGCAGTTGCCGGAAAATAAATTTATCCGGATACATAAATCCTATCTGGTAGCCGTTAATGCCATAACCGCAATAAGAAAAAACAGCATTTTTTTGGGTGATAAGGAAATATCCATTGGCGAGACCTACAGGGATGGTGTTGAGAAGTTTTTCAATAAGTAACCATAAACTCTCTAGAAATTTAAACTTTTATCCTGTCTCTTGGTTCCTGGTTCCAGGCTCTTGTTTCTTGTTTCTTGTTTTTTGTTTCCTGTCATGTTTGCCTTAATCACAATACGCAATTCTCAAAATGTCTCAAAATAATAATACTCAATACTCATATCTCAATACTCATATCTCATATCTCAATACTCATATCTTAATACTTTTTTCTTTTGCCATTTTCCTTTTTCCTTTTAACTTTATCGAAAATACCAAGCCATGAGATTAAAAACTGTTTTTGCCATGCTTCTGTTATCAATTATTGTCGCTTTTGCAGAAAAACCAGACAAAAATGAAGAGCCGGAACCTGATTTTGCGGAGCGCGCAAAAAAACTGATTGCCCAGATGACACTTGAGGAAAAGGTATCCCAGTTGAGTTATACTTCTCCGGCCATTGAAAGGCTGGGTATTCCTGCTTATAACTGGTGGAACGAATGCCTGCACGGGGTTGCAAGAGCGGGAAAAGCGACTGTTTTTCCACAGGCAATTGGCCTGGCTGCTATGTTTGACCGTGAGCAGATGAGCCGGGTTGCCGTTGCTGTTTCAGATGAAGCACGGGCAAAGCACCACGATTTTGTTTCAAGAGGTAAAAGAGGGATCTACCAGGGACTTACCTACTGGACACCAAATATCAATATCTTCAGAGATCCAAGATGGGGGCGGGGTATGGAAACCTATGGGGAAGACCCTTATTTAACCGGTGAACTGGGGGTGAGATTTATAAAGGGCCTGCAGGGTGATGACCCGAAATACTTAAAACTTGTGGCTACAGCCAAGCATTTTGTGGTACATAGTGGTCCGGAAAGCGAGCGCCACCGCTTCAACGCCGAACCTACCGCTTATGATTTTTTGTATACCTATACACCACATTTCGAAAAGGCGGTAAAAGAAGCAGATGTATATTCGGTAATGTGTGCTTATAACAGTTATCAGGGTACGCCTTGTTGCGGCAATGTGGAATTGAGCAGCTTGTTGCGGGATCAGTGGAAATTTAAGGGATATATCGTTTCAGACTGCTGGGCGATCAAAGATTTTTACGACAAAAGTGCACATGCCGTTGTACCAACCAAAGAAGAAGCGGGGGCCATGGCAGTTAAAGCAGGTACTGACCTGAATTGTGGCGATACCTATCCGGCACTGGTAAGTGCTGTTAAACAGGGCTACATTACCGAAAAGGAATTGGACGTATCCTTGGAAAGATTGCTGATCGCACGATTTAAACTGGGTCTTTTTGCACCAAAAGGAGCAGTTAAGTATGAGAATATTCCCTATTCAGTGGTTGATTCTGAAATTCACCGGCTCCTTGCCCAGGAAACAGCCAGAAAATCCATGGTACTTCTAAAAAATGAAAACAAGACATTGCCGCTCAGTAAATCGCTGAAAAGAATAGCTGTGATCGGTTCTAATGCGGATGACCTTGAAGTGCTGTTGGGAAATTACAATGGCTTTCCGGCAAATCCGGTAACACCGCTTCAGGGCATCAGACAAAAAATGCCAAATGCTGAGATCAGCTATGCGCCCGGTTGCAAGCTGGCAGAAGGTTTGCCGATTTTTGAAGCCGTACCGGCCTCCGTCCTGTATGCAGATGCCGGTTTGAAAACACAGGGTCTGAATGCAGCATATTTCAATAATTTGGATCATGCCGGGCAACCCCTGAAAACTAGAATTGATGCCAATATTGATTTTATCTGGGAAACCACCGCCCCGTTCAAGGACTTGAATGCCGATGCTTTTTCTGTTCGCTGGACCGGTTTTTTGAAAGTGCCGGAAACAGGAAAATATGCACTCGGAGGAGAAGCATTTTCAGGAATGAGGTTGTTTATTGATGGCAAGAAGGTCATTGAGAGATTTGATGTGCACCATCCGAAAAAAGAATATGAATACCTCGACCTGGTGGCCGGTAAAGCCTATGAGATCAAAATTGAATACAGACAGGAAAACACGGATTATCCAATTATGCGCTTGCTGTGGGAAAAACCGCAAAAGGATTTGATGCAAGAGGCCATTTCCCTTGCAAAAGAGGCCGAAGTCATCATTTTGTGTATGGGTATAAGTCCGCTTCTGGAAGGTGAAGAAATGAAAGTAAAGGTTGATGGTTTTTCAGGAGGTGATCGCCTGAATACGAATCTGCCTGCCACCCAAACAGCATTGATGAAAGAATTGAAAAAACTCGGCAAGCCCATGGTCCTTGTTCTGCTCAACGGCAGTGCACTTTCTGTCAACTGGGAACAGGAAAATATACCTGCCATTGTTGAAGCCTGGTATCCGGGTCAGGCCGGAGGTTCTGCTTTGGCAGATATTCTTTTCGGAGATTACAATCCTTCAGGAAGGCTTCCGCTTACCTTTTATAAAGACATCAGCGATATTCCGGCTTTTATCGATTACAACATGAAGGGAAAAACCTACAGATATTTCGGTGGAACGCCACTCTATGAATTTGGCTATGGCCTGAGCTATACTGAATTTGAATATGCGAACCTTAGCATGCCTGCCGCAATCAGCACCGGATCAGAAATAACAGTTTCTGTTGATGTAAAAAACAAGGGTGACCGAGACGGAGAGGAAGTGGTGCAAGTATACCTCAACAGAGATGGCAGTTTAGAGCATGCCCCTTTAAAGAGCTTGGTAGGATTCGAAAGGGTTTTCATCAAAAAGGGCGAAACCAAAAAAGTAGTGTTTAAGATTCAACCCAAAGAACTGTTTACGGTGACTGCCTCCTCCCAAAAAGTGGTGCAACCTGAAACGATTTTGATTTCAGTGGGTGGCGCACAATACTCCAAAGCAAGGCAAGATCAGAAAAAGGTAATGTCAAAACAGTTGGTCATGAAAGGAGCTGCAGTAGTTTTGTAAGACAGTAATCAGTGAACAGAACTAGTCATTTTTGGTAGCATCGTAGTAAAAAATTAAATGGTCCAATCGGGCCATTTTTTTTGTTGGTGAATTGTTCATAAAATGAGAAAATATTTTCTGGTTTATGTGAGAATAATTAAAAAAAGAAAATTATATTTACCTACCGGAACAGAACAGAACGGATCCATGGCAGAAAAAAGTTTTTCTTTCACGATCAACCAGCTGAGCGAGCTGCCCAAATACCAGCAACTGGTAAATTCAATCAATGAAGGTATAGCTAAAAATGAACTGCAGATCGGTGATTTGTTGCCTTCGGTAAACTATTTGTGTAAGGCCTATAAATTATCGAGAGATACCGTTTTTAAAGCCTATTCCATACTCAAGGAACAGGGAGTTATTGACTCGGTACCGAATAAGGGTTATTTTGTTGCCGGTGATTTGAAACGGGTGCTGCTGGTGCTCGATACTTTTAAAGCTTACAAGGAGGTTTTATACGATTCATTTATAAACCAGTTGCCGGATAATGTAATTACGGATGTACAGTTCCACCATTACCAGATCGACAATTTTAAGGCCATACTGAATAACAGCAAAGGGAAATATTATAAATATATCGTCATGCCCTTTGACCATAAAGCGATTCCCGGAATTTTGGCAGATATCCCTGAAGACAAACTCCTGATCATAGACTGGGATATTCATGCAAGGGCGGGAAACAATTATGTTTGTCAGGATTTTGGAGCCGCCTTTATGGACGCGATCAGGGGTGCTGCCGATTTGTTCATTAAGTATAAACAAATCCATTTTGTTTATCCGAAATATACCTATCACAGCATAGAAACAATCAATTATTTTAAAAAGTTCTGTGAGGAATACGGCTTCATTTACAAGATTATCACCAATCCAAAAGATTTTGTAATTGAAAAAAACATAGCTTATATCAGTGTAAGTGACCGGATTCTTGGGTCCTTTCTGGAACAATGCAGGAGCAGAAATCTTGAACCGGGGGTGGATGTGGGATTTTTATCTTACAACGAAACACCCATGAAAAAATTTATTTATAAGGGCATTAGTGTCGTTTCAACCGATTTTAAACAGTTGGGTTCAAAGGCTGCAGAATTTGTAACTAAGGACAAGCCTTTGCAATGTTATATTCCAACAGAATTAATCATAAGAGAATCATTATAATATGTATTATTTAGGTATAGACTTAGGCAGCTCATCTGTTAAGGTAGCTCTGGTAGAAAAAGTTACAGGAAAAAGTGTGGCGGTGGTAAATGAACCTGAAAAGGAAATGGACATGCTGGCACTGCATAGCGGCTGGGCAGAGCAACAGCCTGAAGACTGGTGGAAACATGTTTGTGCCGGAATAACAAAAATCAAAAAAAAATGCAACATCAGCAGTGACCAAATTGATGGTATTGGGATCTCCTACCAGATGCACGGTTTGGTGCTTTTGGACAAAGAGGGAAAGGCACTGAGAAACAGCATAATCTGGTGCGACAGCAGGGCGGTAGGCATCGGTAAGCAGGCCTTTGAAGAGCTGGGAACAGAGAGGTGCTTTACCCATCTGCTGAATTCACCTGCCAACTTTACTGCTTCCAAGCTCAAGTGGGTCAGGGACAATGAACCCGAAATTTATAACAGGACACATAAATTTATGCTTCCCGGAGATTATATAGCATACAGGTTTTCGGGAAAAATGCAAACCACGGTATCCGGCTTGTCTGAAGGTATTTTCTGGGATTTTAAAGAAAACGGTATCGCAGATTTCCTGCTGTCATATTACGGTATAGACAAAAAACTTATCCCTGAACTGGTTCCAACCTTCGGATTGCAGTCGGAAGTATCAGCTGCAGGAGAGGCTGAAAGCGGTATAAAAAAGGGAACGCCCATTTTATACCGTGCTGGTGACCAGCCCAACAATGCCCTTACCCTGAATGTTTTTAATCCGGGAGAAGTGGCCGCAACCGGAGGAACCTCTGGTGTAGTCTATGCAGTAACAGATAACCTGTCGGTGAAGGAAGGTGCCCGGGTCAACAATTTTGCCCATGTGAACTATACCAGGGAACAGAAACGGATAGGCAAATTGCTGAACATCAACGGAGCCGGAATTCAGTATCGCTGGTTGCTAAACAACCTGAATGTGGAATCCTATGAGGAGATGAATAACCTGGCCTCCGGTATTGAGGTCGGATCGAATGGCCTGTGTTTGCTCCCTTTTGGGAATGGTGCTGAGCGCATGCTCGACAACAGGATCATCGGCTCAAGATTTGTCAATGTCGATCTGAACAGGCACAACAAGGCCCATCTCTGCAGGGCTGCACTGGAAGGAATTGCTTTCTCTTTTGTTTACGGCGTCGGGATATTAAAATCAGATGGTATAAAAATCAAAGTGTTGCGGGCAGGAAATGACAACCT
>JBFYPZ010000086.1:0-9511 GCA_041303035.1 Flavobacteriaceae bacterium | reverse complement strand
ATACTTACTATCCCATTTTTCTCAGAAGCCGAAGCTGTAATGGCCGGAATTGACTCCTCCTTGTAGGTATAGGGCTCTGTTTCCAAACTGAGGGGAAGCAGCCGCGCATCCTGGTGCACACTGTAAATTTTAAATACGTGGTAAGTGGGTGTTTTAACCATTTCAGGTCCACTGGTCAGGATAACCGATTGCAGTACATTTACAATTTGGGCAATATTTGCCATACTGATGCGGCCGGCATAGCGGTTAAAAATATTCAGGTTAATACCTGCCACCACAGCGTCGCGCACCGTATTCTGCTGTTGCAGAAAACCATCCTTTGTCCCGGGCAGCTTATCATACCAGGTACCCCATTCATCAACGATCAGTTTTATCTTCCCTTCCGGATCGTATTTGTCCATAACTGCCAGATGGTTCTTTATGTAATCTTCAATGAGCAGGGTATTGCGCAGGGTTGCAAACCACATGTCTTCCTTGAAATCCGTTGAAGAACCTTTATGCTCCCAGTTGCCTGTGGGCAAAGTATAATAATGCAAAGAAACACCCTGTACCAGGTGTGTTTTACCTTCCAGCCCTTTGAGTATGGTTTCTGTCCAATGGGTATCTCCGCCCGCGGGGCCACAGATCACTTTTTGATACCCGTCACCACGGATATAGGAGGCGTAATTTCTGTAAATATTCGCGTAGTAATCGGGAGCCATATCTCCGCCACAGCCCCAATTTTCGTTACCTATACCCCAGAATTTGACTTTCCAGGGTTTTTCACGACCGTTTTTCCGGCGCAGGTCCGTCATCGGACTCTTATTATCCGAAGTTATGTATTCCACCCATTCAACCGCTTCCTGAACCGTTCCCGTACCCACATTGATGCTCAGATAGGGCTCTATCCCTGTCAATTCACAAAAATTTAAAAATTCATGGGTACCAAAACTGTTGTCTTCGGTAACCCCTCCCCAAAACACATTGACAATAGAAGGGCGGTTTTCTTTGGGGCCTATACCGTCTTTCCAGTGATAGGTATCTGCAAAACAACCTCCGGGCCAGCGCAGAACAGGAACTTTTAATTCTTTAAAAGCCTCAACCACATCTTTTCGGTATCCGTGTATGTTGGGAATTTCTGAATCTTCACCCACATAGATCCCTTCATATATACAGGTTCCCAGATGCTCGGAAAAATGGCCGTAAATCTCTTTGTTTATTTTAATGTTGGAGGTATCTCGTTTCAGCTCCAGCTTGTTTTGTGCTGTAAGGCCCATTGTAAACAAAAGGCTGATGAATAAAATTGTTGCTTTCATTTTTCCCGGCCCGGCAGGTTTTATTTTCCGGATTGGTGTCCCGAAGATATAAAAAAAAAGTGCCTCCTGCAGGAAGGCTGGTTCAAGGTTTACATGCCGCAGGCATGCACGCTTAAGAATATCCTATTGACCTTTTATCAATACGTGCCACGGCGGGTCCGACAGGTCCATTGATATCTATTTAAAATTCCGTCTACCAGATGCCGTTCACGATTGTATATATAATTGCCATAGCAATAATGAGAAACGAATACAGATTTAGTGATCGAAAATCGAGTTTGTCTTTAATCCAGAATATGATAGAAATTACCGACAAAATTGGGATAAAAAAAATAACAGGCAGCCATAACATTTCAAATATTGCTCCAACCACTGCGAACTGATAAATATCAATTGTCCTGCCAAGAACCCAAATTATTGATACAATAATACTTAACATAAATATTATTTTACTTTTTTTTGTGTTTAGAAATAATGAATGTTTATCCGTCATAAAGTTTATTCTATATTGAGTTTATATGTCTTTCGCAAACGGTATTTGGCCCGGTTCTGTGGCGGCACTTTTACCACAAAACTGGTTTTCGAAAATGAAATCCTTTGTTTGTTCAGTTGCGGTTACCAGTTGGTGTTTAGTGCCCAATTTTCGTTTCCTCACTTAATTCCTCCAAAGGCACCAAAGCACATATTTTTATGCAGGATTTCCACTTTTCGAAAACCAATTTGTTTCATCAGGTCTAACTGATAATTCATCGACCTGGGGGAATCTTCTTTTGCTATATAGTCAAAAACATTTTGGCGATATGCTTTGCCACCAAAACCTTCCAAATAGTCTCCATATCTTTCCCATGTGTATTCGGTTACTAATTCCGTGTCTTGTGTAATCAAGTCCGAAATCATTAAACAACCACCGGGTTTGAGTAGTTTAAAAAGTTTTTCAAATGTCGTTTCCCAATCCCCATCATCCCTCAAATGGTGCAATACGGCACCCGCTAAAATAATGTCAAAATGATTTTCATTCATATTAACTTCCCTGATGTCGCCCTGTAAAATGGTAACCTGATTTTTTGTTTTTTGGGATACTCTTTCAAAGGCTTTTTCAAGCATGGGTTTGCTCAAATCAACCAGGGTACAATTCAGGTCAGGGATTTTTGTAAGCATCATGAGGGTGTAGTTCCCGGCACCACATCCTATGTCCAATAAGTTTACAGCCTGCGGAACAATTCTTTTTGAGGCTTCCGTTATCAGTTCCAATGACACTTTTGCATCTATGGTTGAAAGTTGACCGGTATCCAGATTTGAAAATCGTTCTACATCCTTGTCAAACCGTTCTTTAATTTCTGCTACTGTTGATTTATGCATTTTCTGTTTTGATCTTGTTTTATTGTTATTTGTTGTGCTTGTAACCAACGATTATCTGAAAGAAGTGTCACTGAGCAAAAAAATAATCTCCTTATCCGCGCTATAACCAATACGTTTTACTATACGCTGCTCCCTTAGCCGGTTGTATTTAATGCTTCAATAAAACGATTGGCAAGTTCGTTTGGGTTGATTCTGTTGATGGTGGGATTGATCTTTAATATAAAACCGGAACCATCAGCTTGGGCCAAATATATTTTTTGTTTTCTCAGAGCGTCTCGAAATCCGGGCAAATTCTTTGTTTTCACCTTCAGACTTACAATATGAGAACCGTTTTGAAATCTGACTACCTCAAATCTTTCTTGTTTTTCAAGTATGCTAAACAGTGCTTCTGCATTGGTCCATGCGTTCTTATATTCTGTCATAAAACTATCGGCGTAATATAAGGCAATGGCTGCAAAAGGCCAGACACTCGACTGTCCGCCACCAAACATTCTGCGTTCGTGATACAAGTTTGAAGTAAATTCTTTCGACCCGGCTAGAATAGCACCAGAGGGGGCATTAAAACATTTATACAATGATGTATAGACGGTGTCGAAAAGACTGCCAAATTCTTTAGGTTCAAGCTTAGCATGTACCGCCTGAACAAAGAGTCTCGCACCATCCATGTGCATTCTAATATCATTATTTTTTGCATAATCAGCAATCTCTTTGATCCGATCGTATTCAACCACACAGTCATTCTTTCTTCTAACCGGAGATTCGATCACGATAACACCGATCTTTGTTTCTACCCGGCCTGATTTTGTTTTGTCTTGCAGTTGTTTTACTTCTTCAAGCGTAAAACTGACCTCGTTCAAGCCCAAGGGTATCAGGTTTAAATTGCTGAGTGTTTGAACGCAATCACCTGAATCGTTATACAGGTGACCTTGTTCCTGCACTACAATTCTTCGATTATCTTGCGCAAGCTTCCTGACAGCAATGTGATTTGCCAGCGTGCCGGTTGGCATATAAACAGCCGATTCCTTTCCTAATAAAGCAGCAAATTTGCTTTCCAGTTCTTCAACAACCCCTCCGTTTGAATAATTATCTGGTTTTACTTTTCCTTCGTCCACCAGTTTGGTGATCAGTTTTGTATAATCTTGCGGATCAAGCTTCAAACCATCATAAATGAAATCAATCTCTTCGTTTTCAGATTGAGAACCCCGATCGTACAAACCATTACCAAATGAATACAATGGAATTGAACTGGCAGCCAGTGCACTACCCACCTCGATAAAATTTCTTCTGTCCATAACTATAATTATCTTGACTGATCAATTTGCTGGCCTTTACAGGTCAACTAAATTTTCTCTTCCATCAAATGTTTTTTTCGTTTTTAATTCTTTATCCTTGTCCACTGTACATCCCTCAACACTCATAATTCATCCCTCAACACTCATAATTCATTTCGCACTATTTCTGCCCAAAAGTCAACAAGTTGTTATCAGGGTCGAGCAAAGAAAATTCTCTTTGCTGCCAGGGCTTGTTTTCCAAGTGTCCGTTAGGGTGAATGGCTACCCTGTTGTCTAGCATACTTTGATACAGTACATCCACATTGTCGGTACGGATATAAATCTGTCCATAATTTTCTTTCGGGTCCAGTGACTTGAACTCAAAAAAATGTATTTGCAGCTTGTCTTTTTCTACAATCAGGTAATGGTCATAATCATCACTACCTATGTATTTGAACCCCAATTTATTTTCATAATAATTTCGGGTTATAGCTTTGTTCCGCATGGGTAATTTCGGAATTATGTCTGTCAGCATATTTTTTGTCTATTTAGTTTTAGTTATATAGTACTTTGGTTTAGGGTTTATCAACTATGGCTACCAACTCTTAAAAATAACCAAATTTGTTCCGGTTTATTTGTGCTTTGATGGATTGTTTATTGATTGTACCACCTGACGCATAAACTCGCCCATTTTACTGTCATCGATCCAACGGGTAACTACCACCAGGTCATGTTCCTCGTCTATAACAATATAATTGCCTCCGGCTCCGGCAGCATAATAAATTTCAGAAGAAACATCTTTCCATTTTTTACTTGTATTGATCCACCACATATATCCATAGTCTTTATTAGCAGCAGAAGACTGATGTACCGTTTTCACCCATTTTTCTGAGACCAGCTGCTGGTCTTTCCATTTTCCGTTTCTCAAAAACAGCAACCCGAATCTGGCCTGGTCTGCTGCACTGATAAAAAGTCCTCCACCATGATGACCGCCGCCACTTACTGATTGCATCATGATGCCATCCACATTCACAAATGCGTTTTCGTATCCAAACCAACGCCAGGTTGTGGAAGCGCTTATTGGATCCATGATCTTTTCTTTGAGAACCACAGGCAGCGGCTTTCGCCAAACCTGCAACAAGGCATAAGCAAGGACATTTACCCTTACATCATTGTACTCATAAACAGTACCCGGTTCGTTGAGCTTTCTGTTTTTCCAATCGTCAATACTGCCTTCTTTTGGCGGCCTGTCTGCCCAGTCTGCCAGGTCAAATTTTGTTCCACTCCAGTCAGAAGACTGGTCGAGTAAGTTATCCCAGCTGATCTTTGCATTGTGCGGCCCCGAAAAAGTGCCGTCCCATACGTAGTTACTTGCTTTATCATGCACATTTTTTATGAGCCTTTCCTCAAGGGCTAAGCCGGCAACAGTTGAAAGAAAGCTTTTGGTAACACTGTTTGTCATATCCACGCGGTTCACGTCGCCCCACTGTGCCACGATGTAACCATTTTTTATTATTAAACCGGCAGGGCCTCCTCTTTCTTTTGTCGGGCCAATTATTTTAAAATTGGGTTCATTGGCATAGGCTTTTAAAATGGCAATCCGGATATCCTTATCAAATTTGGTTTCATTTGCCTGGGCAAATTTGACCGCACTGTCTAACAAATCCGGATCCATGTTCATTTCAGCAGGCTTTTTAACCTGCCAGGTTGAATCCGGAAAATAAATGGTCTGGGCACCAACAACAAAAAAGGATAAACAAAAAAGGGTAATAAAAATTTTATTTTTCATGATGGTATTGATATATATTCAATTTATTCGTTTGTCAGAACTCTAAATCCAAATGGTTGTTTTAATGATTTTGTCGGCCTCAAGGTTTTCTCTTTTTCTAATTTCCGCTTTAAGCGGTAATAAATACGTGTTCTTTTTTGTGTCGAACCATATAGCAGTTTCCCATTCACTATTTCCAATTTTGGCAGTTGCTTTTATTCGTCCCCAGCCTTCTTCCTGCCATTTCAAATTTTCTCTGATCTCTTTGGCCAATTCTATAGGAAGCGAAACAAAATGCCAGGCACCGGGTGGTGCATATTGCCAAACCCTTGCGGAAAATTCATATTTGATTTTGCCACGCATACTGTTTTTTGAGTTAGTTTTATACGGTCAATCTGACTCGCACAATCGCTCAATCTCTCTATCGCTCCATCTTAAAACTGGATCACTGCATAACCAGCTGCCTTTGGCAGCAAGAAATAAGGAAAAAGTTAAAAGTAAAAAGTCAAAAATTCTCCGCTTCATCGTTCTGAATCACGTCCGTTACTATTCACTGCTTCACTATTCACTGCTTCACTGTATAACTGCATAACTGTATAACCGCATCACAGATTTTATCCTTTATCCCTGCCCGGCAGGCAGGCTTTATCCTTTATCCTTCCTACAGCCTCTTATTCATGATCTTAAACCACAAAGGCGGCAGGGTGGCCAGAAGCATACTGGCAGGGTAGCCTATGGGTAACTGCGGAGCTTCGTCCATATGCCTGAGTATCTGGTACTTTCTGGAAGCCTTGTAATGGTGGTCGCTGTGGCGTGTAAGCTCAAAGAGCATGATACGTCCCATCTCAAAATCGCTGTTCCAGGAGTGTTTGGGCAGTACGCGTTCCGGTTTGCCATTGGGCAAAATTTTTCTTTTTAGTCCGTAGTGTTCTATGTAGTTTACCGCCTCCAGCAACAGAACGCCAATAAGGGCTACAGCCAGGGCATGGGGAAGCAGCTGTATGCCAAAAAGGATGATCACTGCTGTCAGATACAAGGTCTGGTACACGGTAAAACGCAGCATTTCATTGTGCCGGCTAAAAGATTTCAGCCCGCTGCTTTTTAAACGGCTGTTTTCCAACCGCCAGGCATTTTTGTACTGCCCGCTGATGGAACGAAGAAAAAAAGAGTAAAGGTCTTCATTCTTTCTCGCCGTGGCAGGGTCTTTTTCTGTTGATACATTTTTATGGTGACCCCTATTGTGTTCTATATAAAAATGTTGGTATAAAACTGGCAACAGACCCGCCCAGGCAAACAGCCTGGCAACTTTTGACGTTCTGTGCCCAAGTTCATGTGCCACATTGATACCCATAGAGCCCAGAACAATTCCCATACCCGTGGTTAATCCAAGGGTTTCAGAGAGGGTAAGATCCGCGTTTTTAAGGGTTTGGAAATACACAAACAACAGATAAAAAGAAATAGGCGCACAGGCATACAGGAGCAGGTCAAAAAAGAATATTTTGGAACGACTTTCTTCCACTTCCACCGGAACATTCCGCGTTGAAGCCGGGAGTACGGCATCGATCACAGGCACAATACCAAAGGTAAAGATCAAAGTAGCCCAAACCCAGAAACCCTGGTATTCCAGGCCTATCCATGCTGAAAGCGGGATCAGGTAAGCGAGTACATATTTTATGTCCTTCATGAGGGATATGTTTTATTATCAAAAACTATTTTTTATATTCGATGAGGTCCCATAAGTTTCCGTAAAGATCTTTAAAAACAGCTACTTTGCCATAAGTTTCGTCACTGGGTTCACGTATGATCACTATGTTGTTGTCAATTAAATGCTGATAATCCCTTTCAAAGTTATCTGTCTGCAAAAACAGAAACACCCGACCTCCGGCCTGATCTCCGATGCGTTGGGTTTGTGCTTCATTCGCAGCTTTGGCGAGCAGCAAGGCACAGCCTTCCGATCCTTCCGGTTTTACCAGAACCCAGCGTTTTGCGTCGGTAAGAACGGTATCTTCAACCAGTTTGAATCGGAGTTTTTTGGTGTAAAATGCGATAGCCCGATCGTAATCATCCACCAGAATTGAAATATGTACCAGATTTTGTTTCATGGTTTTTGCTGCAGGTGTTTATCATGCCTGTTTAAGTTCTAAATATAAATAAAATTAAGTTTATTTGTCATGTCTTTAGAATCTCTCAAGATTTACTAAGGAGGTTGGTCCTCTGAAAAGGAATTTCCATCCTTTAATAGAGCAATATAGATCATGATCTTACGTTTAAAATTAACAGCACTGTCAATCCCTCTTCGCAAAAGTGCTTTCCCCTCGAAATGAATTAGTACTACCGGTCTGGTGTAAAGCTATTATGAAAAAGAAATCAAAAAAAGAGTAAAAAGTTTATGAAGAATTATTGTCTTTTTGGCCATGACATGTACAATGTTGGCGTATGCACAAAACATTTACCCTGTATAAAAAAAACTTAGAACTGAAATAACCATGCTGCCGGGGTTTACTTCGATAACGCCTCTGTTATAACAGGACTAACTAAATATTATTTTTTATTAATTTAAAATCCTTTTGCTATGAGAATGATTAACTGTTTTTTTATTTTAACTTTATTTTTCTGTTGTTTCTCATGTGGTGAACAGACCGCCGAAGATGATTGGAACTCAGTTGACTTAAACCCCAAAACATCTGCAATTGCAGGTACTAAGCAATTTATTGCCTTAACCAATGATCAATCAGTTAATTATTGTATGAATAGCACCAGTTATACGTTCAATGCCGGACAAAATATGGATGCCGGTACTGTGGTGGTTGGAAATGACGATCAATATTTGTATGTAACAGCTAACTCAACCGCAGGTTTTCAAAATGTATCGGAAAATCTTAAAATGTGGGTAGGTACTAATTTAGCAGACATGCCGCAAAATAATCAGGGTGTTCCAACGAACGGTCAATTTCCTTATAAGGCAACGGTTTCAGGAGATTCATTTACTTTTAAGATTCTGTTATCTGATATCTTTGGTGAAGGGGGTGACTACTGCCCGCTGGATTTATTTGTAGTGGTCCATGGGGATGTAATGGTTTCTGTAAATGGACAAACCAGTGCTCAAACTGCTTATGGTGGTGACAAGAAAGGAACCAGCAAGAGATGGTATTATTATATTAATCAAATTACTGTTTGTTGTGAAGAATTTGAAGGTATTGGTTGGTTATATAAGAACACTAATCCGGATTTATATGTAAGTTGTTTTGAGTCAAATAATATTTTTGGGTTTAGCAATGAAATCGATTATACATGGGTAGCTGATAACAAGCCAAATTATCCTATATGGGCTAATATAAAAGATGACTGTGGTATTGATGAAAAGGTTTATGTGGGGGATATATATTTCGAAATTGTAGATGCAAATACTGAAAATCCTTATATAGAAATGAAATTTGAAATGTTTAGCGGCTTTTCAATGAAAGACATAAGCGTATACGTAGGCTGGGATAATCCTGTAGCTGCAGGGGGAATTGTTTCGGGTACATTATTCGATCAAAATAATGTAAATGCTCCATCATATACATTTACGAAGGCAGTAATGGCATGGCCTGGAACCAGACCAGAAGGAGATAATCCGCCTTTCTATGTTATTGCTCAGGTTAATGTTATAAAATAAGAAATTATAAAATTTTATTTCTGAGCCTGTCGGAACAATTTTCGACAGGCTTTTTTTATTTTAATGTCCGGGACGGGACTTTTTAAATCGCAAATCGCAAATTTAATCTCTTTTTCAACTTTATGAGATTCCTCACCCCCGCCCCGAGCGCTCGGGGCGG
>JBFYPZ010000085.1:0-9559 GCA_041303035.1 Flavobacteriaceae bacterium | reverse complement strand
TTTTAGGCAAAAAGGAATGATCAAAATTCTCGTTGAATTGGCTTTTGCCTGTGCAGCGGAAAATGATCAGGTAGCTTTGTAAAAATCCTAAAAGAATTATTCGTCTGATTCATAAGCTTTGTAAACACTTTGGGCTGTTTTTTATATTTAAAATAATTGTCTTTTATATTAATAAATCTATTTGCCTGTCAGCCCATGAATTTCGCAAATCTCAGGCGCTCAATAAAATTCAATAATGGAATCGGGAAAAAATTTAAAATTTCATTTTTTCATGGGTTTCCAAAACTCAATAACAAAGCCATATCCCTTCCAAATTGTTTCAATATTAACATGTAACATTTCCTTTGGTATTAGATTTACAGGAGGTACAACAAGATCATTCGAGCCAGTAAAAAGATTCATGAGTTTTCCTCCTTTTTCCGATTCATCTGCAATTACAATTTTAGAACCCGGTTTGGCAACTCTAATCATTTCATTTATAGCCTTTTCTTTATTTTGGAAAAGATTGATAGAACCCAAATGAAAAACAACATCAAACATTTCATCTTTAAAAGGCAATTCCTCAGCATCGGCCAAAAAAAGTTCAGCAGCTATATTCCATTTTTTAAGATTTCTAGCGGAATGAATCAGCATTTGCTTTTGAATGTCAATTCCAAAAAACGATAAATTTTTTGCTTCTCTACTTAGGTAATAAAAATTCTCCGCTGCCCCGATTCCGGTTTCAAGAACCACTGAGTTATCCTTTAAATCCAAATGACTAAGGACTTCCTTTTTCGCATTCTTTACACCCCCGCAAAATAAAAACATAAAATTTGTTGCCGGAGTATAAATTTTCGCATAGAATGATCTGATAAATTTATCCCATTTGCCTTTATAAATAAGTTCCCGGCCTCCAGTGAAATCAATATAATATCCCTCTTTTAAATATTCTTTCTTACAGCCACTACATACTAAAAATTGCTTACTAAATTCATTAAGCCCATTTTGTCTCGAAACAGAAAGATTTGATTTACATTCCGGACAACAAAGAAAATTTTCTTTTGTTAACTTCATGTCTGAAAACTTTGTGGTCTAAAAACTAAGTTCATACAATTTACAAAATTTTATCTTAAAAAAACACTTTATTCTGATTATAAATTACTTGCTATTTATTAGTTCCTCTATACATATTCTCATAAATAATTCGTATATTTAATTAACTTTTTATTAATGTCAACCCAAATATTGAACATTATGAAAGTTCTAATCACCGGTTCTTCCGGCAATCTTGGCGGAATTATCACAAAACATCTTTTATTCAATGGGATACCTGTAGTCGGCATCGATATTAATGAAGGTTTCAATCATAACACAATTCCCTTTTTCAAATTTTACAACTGTGATATTCGTAATAAGTCAAAATTGCTGGATATTTTCGTGAAAGAGCAACCAACGCATGTTCTTCATTTCGCATGTACATTTAACCGGTTTCGAAATAGAAAAAAAGAATTGGATATTGATTTTGGAGGCTCTCAAAATGTTCTTGAAATCTCAAATATTACACTTTCAGTAAAACAATTGATTTATTCAAGTTCGGCTGCGGCTTATGGTGGAAATCCAGATAATGGATTATGGCTTTCGGAGTCCCAAAAATTAAGACCAGGGAAATACCGGTATGGAATGATAAAAAAAATAGTTGAAGAGTTCTTTTGCAGCGCGCAGATCAGAGATGACCTGAGGATAATCTGCCTGCGGATCTGTTCTGTTATCGGACCCTCATTTAACAAACGGAAGAGTGCGTTTTCAATTTTTGCAAATTCAAAATATGGATTAAAGCAATGGGAACAAAATAAAGTCCAGTTTTTACATGAAGATGATATGAAAAAGTTAATAACTCTAATTTTAAAGGATAACCAGGTTGATGGCATATTTAATATGGCACCAGACACTTATTCCGCTGTAAAAGAACTTATTCCTGACAAAAAATACTTTTATGTTCCGCTTACTTTAATCACTGGAATTATGTGGATTTTATGGAATTTAAGAATTTTGAATCTGCAGCCAGCCAGCCTTAAACACAGCTTATATCCAATATTACTTGATCCGGACAAACTTACTTCAAGGTATCATTATAAGTTTAAATATAGTACTACTGATGCATTTTACGACACTATAAAATATTTTCGACCAACGAAAGGTATTTTGTTAAACGTCTGATAGGTTTGGTTTTTCCGGAACTGTTAATAACGATTTTTCCTTGCACACATTAAATCCTTAAACAAAAAGGAAAAGTAAACCAATACTAAAGACCTTGTATTCTTGAACAAATCTCTTTTTAGATTTCAATGTATTTCTCATGTCAATATTTTTTTCTTCCGGTTCCTTTTATAAAAATAGTTTCCCCATTTTCAAAAGGCCTCAAACTCAAAAGACCCATTAAAAAACAAATTAAAGAATAATTTTCCGGAAAATGATATATAAAATACTCTATATCAACTATTTCTTCAATAAATCAGTGTCTGTATTGCAAAAGGTAAAATGGAAATTTCCGTTGCACTGGATCCAATCGTCAGGAAATAATTTACTTTCTGATCTCCGGTATTTAGAACAACGCTCACTACTTTTCCATCAGGATTCAAAAACGAGGTAGTCAACAGGTGGCTTCTACTTGCAACGCTGCTAATTCTTTTGGCTCCGGGCTGGATGAACTTTGAAAAATGCCCGATGAAGTAATACGAAGGCGTATAAATAAGCTCTCCGGTAGCCGTGTCTCCATGTATGGGAGAAAAACAAAAATTTCCAACATGATTCGGACCGCCATTCTGATCGAGCAAAATATTCCAGTCTGTCCATACTGCAGTGCCGCTATTAAAATCATTTACCATAGATATTCCATAACGCATCCCATTTTTCCACAACTGATACTTTTTCGCATCAAAGCGCTCCACACAACCTTCTGTAAAAATTAGATTTTTATCCGGATAATTTTCATGTACTGCTTTCACATTCTGAAACATAGGCTGACCTCCTGTCCAGGTTTCATACCAATGAAATCCAACTCCCCACACATATTTTGAAGCTTCCGGATCGCTCAAAATAACATCTGCCCTCTGGGTTATTAAGTCCCTGTTGTGATCCCAAACAATAATTTTTTTATCTCCCATATTTGCCTTTTCAAGCGTTGGGCCAAGGTAATTTTTCAGAAAATCCCTTTCTTCTTCTGCAGTGTAAATGCATGATTCCCAACGCTGTTTTGCCATAGGCTCATTTTGAATGGTCAAACCCCATACCGGCAGTCCTTCCTTTTCGTAGCTTTCGATAAATTTCACATAGTAATTCGCCCAGGACTGGTAATATTCAGGTAATAATTTACCCCCTTCAAGCATATTTTTGTTGTCTTTCATAAACGCCGGCGGGCTCCAGGGACTAACAAAAAAAATGGCCTCGCCTGCCTTTTCAAAAGCTCGTTTGATCATTGGCAACTTGAACTGTTTATCGTGCCCAATATCAAATGTTTTCAATTCCTTGTCGCCTTCTTCTATATAGGTATAACTGCCTGAACTAAAGTCACAACTATGTATATTTGTTCTTATGACTTTATAACCGATTCCGTTCTCTTTATCATAATATGCATCGAGCAATTCCTTTTGTTTCTCAGGAGAGAGTTTTGCAAAAACTTCAGCAGTGGCATCGGTTATTGCGCCTCCTATCCCCAGAAAAGTTTGAAATTGTTTTTCGGGATTCACAAAAACACAAGTTTGGGTTTCAAGGGGCTGTTTAAACTCTGTGAACTTGAGATCGTCCGTCTTTGACAACCTCAGGTCAGTGCTGTCCGCTGAGGTAAAAACCTCTACTGTTTTTCCCTGTACAGAAAATGAAACAGATGCGACAGGTTGATCCGATTCGGTCTGTACCGATTTTTCTTTGCAGGCATTAAATCCTAACATAAAAAGGATAAAATAAAGGACTGATTTTAAAAATTTCTTATTCATACTTTTCAATTAATTGCTTTACCAAATATAGGTTCCAACATCACCCGCCTCCAGTGAAGTTGTAATCCATTCGTTATTGTATTTAATATTAAATGTTTCAGGCATACTTCCATCATTCAAAACGATCAGCACCTTTGTGCCATCAGGCCTTTTGAAGGCAACATTGGGAAGGGTCTCTATGTTCGTACTGCCTATTCTTTGAGAATCCGGACTCACAAACTTTGAAGCATGTGCTATGATGTAATAACTTACATTTCTGGTGTAGGAAGTACTGTCATTGATAGTAATCGCTCCTTTACATTGGTTACAGCCTCCCGGGGTATGCGGTCCGAAAGAGGCGTCATTGGCCAGGTTCCATTCCAGTGCTGTTTTGCTCCAATTCCGCGTAGAACCGATGATCACGTTTTTTAAATGCCACCTTAAATCAGGTCCGAACCCGGCACCTGCCGCGGTCCATTGTTCAGTAAAATAAACCGATTTGTCGGGATGGGCATTTTTTACTGCCGACATCGCGCTCACATCGCCACCGTATAAATGGAAGGCTGAGCCGGCGATAAATTTTTTGGCTTCGGGATCATTCAATACTTCAATCGGGTACCCGGGTTCATCGCAATTATGATCGTAGATGATGATTTTTGTGCTGATGCCGGCTTTCTGAAACAAAGGTCCCAAATGGCCTTTTATAAACGCTGCCTGCTGGTATGATGTCATATACATACTCGGATTATTGCCGCGGTGCAGGGGTTCATTCTGAGGGGTCACTGCATCAATAGGTATACCCTGTTCCTTCATTTTTTGTATGTACTTCACAAAATACCTGGCATAAACACCATAATATCTCTCCTGAAGGCTTCCGCCCACAGTACTGTAATTGTCTTTCATCCATACAGGGGCCGACCAGGGGCTGGCAAGAATTTTTATATTGGGATTGATCGCTAAGATCTGCTTTAATACGGGTATCAGATCCTTCATCTCGGGGGCTATGCTGAAAAGTTTCAGGTTCATATCTGTCCGCCCTTCGGGTAGGTCGTTATAGGAATAGGCTGTTTCACTTAGATCTGAGGCTCCTATACTGATTCTGAGGTAACTAACTGAAATGTCTTTAGGTCCTGAACCAAACAGTTCATTCAGCAGTTCCTGTTTTTTATCCGTTGTTAAACTGTTTATAACCTGGGCACTGCCTCCTGTAAGTGTGTATCCGAAGCCTTCAACTCTCTGAAAGACCTCGTTCTCGTCGATTTCTATACTGGAATAAGCATTGTTTGCTTTGCCAAAACTGAGCGGGATTTGCTGCCTTTCCAATTTTACAGATTCATCTCCTTTAGTCAGCCAAAGATCAGCATCTGATTTTTGCGCAAACGATACATCTAAATTTCCGATAAAAACCAGGAAACACAAGGCAATTAAAACAGGGCTTTTCATATAAACAGGCATATCTTTTTCAGTTTATCAAATTAATTATAACTCAGCTCCACATAAACCGGCAAGTGATCTGAAGGATATCTCATATTGACAGAATCACTTAAAATCGCATATTTTTTTACCTTAAAAATACTGTTCTTTGAGATAAAAATATAATCGATCAATTCAGTAACCGGTTTCTGGTGATTAAATCCATTGAAAGTCCCTGCCGGACCAAAAGGTTTTTCTTGCGAAATATCTCTTGTATCCAACATCTTCGTTTTCAGATCCATGATCCTTTGCGTCTCTGGTTCTGAATTCAGATCTCCCATAAAGATGACCGGATCCTTCCCGGTATTGAGTTCTGTGATCTTTGAAAGGATTAATTCGATGCTTTTTGTTCTGGCCACCTCTCCGATATGATCCAAATGGGTATTAAAAACCCAGATCTGTTTGTTTGAGGACCTGTCTTTCAAAAGGGCATAGGTGCAGATCCTGTTGATCGCCGCGTCCCAGCCTTTTGATATCTGATCAGGTGTTTCCGATAGCCAGAAAGTGCTCTCCCGGACCACAGTAAATCTGTCTTTTTTATAAAATACATTTGATGACTCCCCTGTATTGTTCTCATCCCTGCCTATGCCGACATAGGCAAAGGAAGGCAGGTTCGAGGCGATGTCAAGTACCTGATTTGGTCTGGCTTCCTGTATACCCAGTATGTCCGGACTATAAAATCTGACCTGTGAGACCCACAGATCCTTGCGCTTAGCCCATGAATTTTCGGCATCAGAATCCAGATCCAGTCGGATATTATAGGTCATGACCTTGAGGTTTTGTCCGGTTGTCATCCAACTTATGTTTATCAGAAAAAATAACAGATAATACTTCGTTTTCACTACTCTTTTCATTTAATATAACCGCAGCCATACCCTATATTCCCGGCTGTGGAATTCATGTTTTATGATATGCTTATTGTACTGAAAAATAAGCATAAACCGGAAAATGATCACTATACCCGCCAATATATCTTTTCCCGGCAAAGGTTCGCAGGGGTCCTTTATGCCTTCCAAACTTGTCCTGCAAAGAATCCGGTTTAAATATTCCTGCCGCTTCAAAGCGGATCGATCCGCCTCCCATCAGGTTCCTGCTCAAAATAAGCTGATCAAATAAGTGCCATTTCCCCAGATGAATAAGGCTTCCTTTTCCGTTTTCTTCCATTTCTGTCATCGGATTCACCAGTTCATCAGTCATCAATACATTTCTGATGCTTTTATTTTTCGGGTTGTCGTTAAAGTCACCAATAATAAAAATAAGGGGATCCGGAGTTTCATTTTTAATCTCAGAAATAATTCCCTTTACGATTTTGGCAGCTTTCATTCTTTTAACTTCGGTTGAATTTTTGCCATCACTTCTTGATGGCCAGTGGTTTATGATAATGTAAACTCTGAATCCATAGCAATTTCCACAAACCAGTAAGATATCCCTGGTGTAGTCTCTCACATCTTCATGATCATAGAGTAAAAGCGAATACGGCACCGAATAGATGAGTTCAAAATACTTTTTCTGATAGATAAACGCCACATCCACCCCCCTTGCATCCGGTGATTCATAGTGTACAAAATCGTATTGATGTTGCTCCAGGTATTCAGAACGTACCAGATCCGACAAAACTTTTTTGTTTTCAATTTCTGCAAGACCTAAAAAAACCGGGGGCGACGCATTTTTTTCAGATCCGATCTGCGATATGGCCCTGGAGATATGTTGCAGCTTAATCCTGTATCTCTGTTCATTCCATTGAAATTTTCCTTCGGGGGTATAATCTGTATCCAGGGTAAATTCGTTGCAATCAGGATCAAAAAAATTTTCCACATTATAAAATGCTACAGAAAAATAATTTTCTTGCCGGTTTTCTGCCATTGCGGATATTTGATTTGCGAAGTTACAAATTTTTGAATCTGTGAAGGGAAATGAAAAGGTCTTTGTAAATTTGCGGTATGATAGAAAAAAAACAAGTTGAAATAGAAGATGTAGTCTTGATTGGTATTGTTACCAAACAACAAAATGAAGAAAAGGCGATTGAATATCTCGATGAACTTGAATTTCTGACCTATACGGCGGGCGGTGCTGTAACAAAGAGGTTTATACAGAAACTGGAATATCCCGATCCACGGACTTTTATAGGATCAGGAAAGCTTGATGAGGTTAAATCCTATATTGAAGAACATAAAATAGGAACCGCTATTTTTGATGATGAGCTTAGTCCTGCACAATTGCGGAATATTGAAAAGGTATTGAACATCAAAGTACTGGACAGAACCAACCTGATTCTCGATATTTTTGCACAAAGAGCACAAACTTCCTATGCCCGTACCCAGGTTGAACTGGCGCAATGCCAGTACCTTTTGCCCCGGCTTACCCGGTTATGGACTCACCTCGAAAGACAAAAAGGGGGTATTGGTTTGCGCGGACCCGGAGAAACCGAAATTGAAACAGACAGACGTATTATCAGGGACAAAATTGCCCTGTTAAAAGACAAGTTAAAAACCATTGATAAACAAATGGCTGTTCAGCGCAAGAACCGCGGAAAAATGGTTCGGGTTGCCCTCGTTGGCTATACCAATGTTGGAAAGTCAACCCTGATGAATGTGATCAGCAAAAGCGATGTTTTCGCTGAAAACAAATTGTTTGCCACCTTGGATACGACCGTGAGAAAAGTAGTTATAAAAAATATTCCTTTTTTGCTCACCGATACTGTTGGATTTATCAGAAAACTTCCAACCCAGCTCATCGAATCTTTTAAATCAACCCTCGATGAGGTGCGGGAAGCGGATCTTTTGCTTCATGTGGTCGATATTTCACATAAAAACTTCGAAGATCATATTGATTCTGTCAATCTCATTTTGGCAGAGATCAAGAGCGCCGACAAACCTGTGCTGATGGTATTTAATAAAATTGATGCCTATGAAGAGGAAGTGATCGAAGAAGATGACCTGATCACCCAAAGAGACAAATCGCATTATACCCTGCAGGACTGGGAAAAAACCTGGATGCGCAAAATGAACGGTAAATGCATCTTTATCTCTGCCCTCAACCAAAGCAACTTAGACCGTTTTAAAGACATGGTTTATGAAGAAGTCAAAAAAATACACATGACCCGATTCCCGTATAACGATTATTTATACGAAGAATACACGGAAGAAATTTAGAATTTCCTGATCAGAAAATAAAGAAGGCTTCATTCACAATAAAAAAAGCTTCCCTGTCGGAAGCTTTTTTGTATGAAATGAGTGAGGTGCTAAAGTTTGTAATTTATTCCGAACAGCCAGTAGGATTGCAGCTCGTTGTCTGCTCCGCTCAGCGTAGCATTCGGATCTGTTTTCAATTCATAATTATATGCTTCCTGCTTGTTCTTTCTCAAACCAAAATCAAATCCAAGACCCAGATTCTTCCAGATCGTGTAACTCAGGTTATTCGTCCAGGTGTAATTGGAATAGTCGGTGTCCTGATAACTCAGAAAAACAGATAGATTTGAACCAATATTTAAATTTCCGATCTCCTTTTTATAGTCTGCTACGATCTTGGCACCAAGAGAAGATTCATAGGAGTTTCCGGAACTGCTAAAAACAAAGTTGTAGTTCAAAGGGTGAATAACAACTACCAGATCCGAGAATGGTGTCCAGGTAGCTCCAACACCCAGATCCAAAAATCCGGGATCGTTAAAATTATTTATCAGAGATGAACGGTATTCCGCAAAAGCCGAGGCAGCGAAATTTTTGGTTAAATTATATCCATAAAGTGAAGATAAATTAAAGATATCCGTTGCCACTTCAAAATCTTCGCTGTCTGTATCGTCATCCTTGTCATCCAGTTTTGTCCAGCTGAGATTGGCATTGGCCGCATTTTTCCAGAAGAATTTCTCCCTGATCAAATCCGCCTTGGCGTTTATAATAATTCCAAAGTTGCCCACCGAACTGTTCGGTGTTTCTTTTGAATACCAGTTCTTTGTGCCTGAAAAGCTGCCGCCTATCGTACCAAATGCATCATATCGCCAGCCGGGTAAGGCATCTATTTGTGCCTGGGCAGCATCTACATTCTTTTGAATTGCAGCTATAGAATCTTTTTTGGAGGCGATCATTGCTTCCAGTTCTTCTTTGGTTTGGGCGGTTAAAACCTGGCTAAAAAAAATAAGA
>JBFYPZ010000084.1:0-9585 GCA_041303035.1 Flavobacteriaceae bacterium | reverse complement strand
GGAATCGTCCGATGCGTGTCGTTTTCGCCGACCGAGGGCATGATCCGAGGAGCGGAGGCGATTTCCACCGGCGCGCCTGTGATGGTGCCGGTTGGCGAGCACATCACCGGGCGGTTGTTCAATGTCCTCGGCGAGCCGATTGATGACGGCGGTTCGGTCATTGCAGCGGATTATTGGCCAATTCATCGTCCTGCTCCTTCATTTGGATGTTGTGGATTCGCTTTAGATCCTTGAGATTCGCCTCTTCTTTGTCTAGTCGATCCTGCGCATCTTGAGCCCGCAACTCTCCAACAATTTGATACTGATCTTCCCACCGCGCCCCCCATGAATCGATAGATTCGAGTAGGGCATCTTCTTCGCTGGTGTCTTTTTGTGCCGATGGAGACTTGGGTACACGGTCCTTTTCTGCCTCTTCGTCGTCGGTGCTGGTGATGTTGGGGTTTACTTTCCCCGACCCCAGATCATGCATGGCCTTAATATCCGCAAACTCTTTCGCCTGTCGAGTTTTAAGTTCCAGCATTGCCGACTCATTGGACAGAGTCGCTTTTGCCGTTGCAATCTCTTGTCGTGCCATCTGCGCACGCGCCTTCCAAGAGCCCTGCTCTACGCTCCCCTTGCGCGTCTTAGCGATCATTGCTTCTGCGTGATTTAGGCGCAAAAGAGCGTTCGCCTCTGCCTTTTTTGCAAACTCCGAACTGTTGGTGTACTTGACGACTTCGCGCGTCAGTGCTCCATAGGAATCAATCGCGAGTTGGATCGGGGAGGATGAGATCCCTGTGCCTAGCAAGCCCTCACCACGCGCCGCGGCCTCGGTCATCCGCTCCAATTGCGTAGTAAAAAAGTCAGCCGTCCTTTTGACGAATGCCGTATTTACAAAGCCTGCCTTAAATCGGGACCATGCAGTATCAAGATTGTCGATTGAGTTGGCCATCGTTTCAGCGGCTTTTGGCAGAGTCCCGGCTGCGTCAGAAATCGCCTTGACGAACTCGCGTGCCCCGATGCCCATAGCGCGGATCTTCTCGAGATTCGATGTGCCAAACGCCTTCTCCATGAGCGCGGGAAGTGCTGGCATGTGCTCGCCAATGACAGAAATATCTTCTGCCAATAGCTTATTCTTGGTGACCATCTGCGTGAGCTGGTACACCACAGACTCGAATTGTTGAGCACTCCCACCAGTGGAAGCGATCGCATTTCCAAGATTCTGAAAAATGGGGATCGAGTCTTCCGCCTCGTAGCGCAAAGCCTTGAATTTCAGATAGCCAGCCTGAATTTCTTTGAGTCCAACGCCGGGAACTTTTGCGGCTTCGTACAGCTGTCCCATCACCGCTGTAGCCCGTTGCGATGAGCCCTCCATCGTGGTGATTGCCATCGATAGGCGTTCCCATCCAGCGGCATTCTGAATCAGGTCTACCGTAAAATTTTTGATCTGCATGGCGACCATGTAGGCACCAGCAACGGACAATGCCGCGCCCATTTTGCCTAGTCCCGCAGCGGCTTTGTTGGCTCCTTTGTCGGTGCCATTCATCAGCGCATCCATCTTTTTCTGGGTGCGCTCCGACTCCTTTTGGAGCCTGTCCATGTTCTTCGAGATGTTGGACAGCGCGGGCGTAATCCCGTCCACGGCCCTCATAACCATATTGAGTTGGTCGGCCATTACATCACTCTCACAGTCTGCGTGTAGCGAGTCCCTCCAACGATCTGGACGGCAAGGATGGCATCACCCTGATAGGTCATTTGCGCTGTCTCACTACTTGGAATGATGCAGTCCACCAAACCTAAAGCGTAGTCGGATCGCCCGGAGTCTGCCATTCGCAACGGCCCCAAGAAAGTCTCATTTTGTGCAAGATCGAGCAGGTAGATATCAATGTCGCCGGGGTCATTATCTACCGCTGCACCATCCTCAAGCAGGTTGGCCAAAAGAGCGAACCTCTGCCCACGGTAGAGCAAAGGTTGTCGGGATCGATTATTGAGAGAGATCATTTTTTGTTCGCCTCCTCGATTTTATGCCATTCGTCGGCAAGTTCCTCAAATATGATCTCCACCCATGCTGGTTGCTCCATCCACCCTCCCGAGTAGGGGAGGGGGCCGCGGCCCATTCCGCCTGCATGGTAGGCGATCCAAGCGCGCGCCGCCGTGGTGCTCTGGGGGTCGGTCTGCGAGATTGGGCACCGATAGACCCATTGGCCATCTGCCCCCCGGTATTGACCCACCTCACTGGGCTTGTCGCACCCCCAGCGGTCGCGCAATTTTGGATCGTTGCGGCACCCTCCGCAGTTTTGCGGAAAGACGCCGCACAGCACTTTTAGGGCGTGTCTGGCTTTTCCATCTCTGGCACCTCGGGGAGCGAGCATTTGGCCGCAATCATCAGGGATCCGATCACAACCTCGGGAGGCACCCGCGAAACATCAACAGCAGGGATGCCGATTTGGAGTTCGCCGAAAAGTGCGTACAGGTCGCTGTAGTCTCGCTTGTCGAGAGCAGACCAACGGCGCGCGGACTGGATGCCCGTGAGAGTCGAGATCGAAAAGGCCGGATTTTCCTTGGCCTCGGAAACCTCACCATTTGAGACTGCAAGGCCAATTTTTCGGATGTTGGAGTAGAGGAAATCCATTGATTTTTGCCCTTACGATTGGGTGATGGTGGCAGCGGCTGCGTCAGAGTTGGATGTAAATTCCAGCTTGAGAGGGATCGACATGAGACCATCATTGTAGGTTTTGTTGGGTGCCTCGGTGATGTGAGCGGAGCCAGCCAAAACAAATTGGAGGCCTGTGCCAGAGCCTACCGGCTGAATTTGGTCTAAAAAGGAACTTCGCCTGGCTTGAACGGATTTTTTGCTGATGGATTATCCAGCCTGCAGCACCGTTCAAGCCACAGAGCAACATAAAAACTAGGTGACTATATGAAGCTGGCTATACCCTATATATCAATTTTTCTTATGATTAATGCATGTGCCCCGATGCCTGGAGGTCGCTTCCTAAAAGGAGTGGATCATATCACCGAGCTAGAAGATATTCCTGAGCTGATAATACATGACGTAAATATATTCCAGAGCACTGCAATATGCAACTATTTGTTGTTTCAAGAAAGGCCATTCTTGGCTCTGATTGCCATGGGCGGAGTACCTGCTTGCTGTGATGTTGAAATAGATGGAAAAGGTGGGGTCAAGAAATGCGAAGTTTGGGCCCCTGGAGATGCACAAGGATTTTTTATGAAGCATGAGCTTGAACATTGCAAAGGTTGGGCAGACAAGCTCTATTAGTCAAAAATCTGTCACGACAAGTGGTTGATTTTATTGAAGATCCGTGCAAACTAGCGAGTCAACTTTTTGACAGGAGAATTTATGTTTATTTATATTCCGGATATACGATTACCTGAGGAATGCACAACTACTGAAAATGACATCCGTGATTGTGTATATGACAATTTAAGCTATTTTGAGGAAATTGTAACTTTGCAGGAAAATTTTATTTGGACATGTAATAATATACATGTATATGAAGCTTTTGCTGATTTAACAATATATTGTATAGTTGAAAGGGGTGCACGTAGACTTGGTCCTAACTATATAGTAAATTTGTTAAGATTTGGCACTCGTCTTGCAGATAATGATCAAAATGCTTTATTTAAGTTACCATGTAAATGTTCAAGTTTTTTATCTAGATTGTTTATGTGTCTAAATCCTCAACATATGGGAATATTTGAAACTGCTGTAAAAAATAAGTTACATCCTGACTATTTAGGAACAACAAAGCATGGCTGCCTTCCAGCAAGATTAATGAAATAAGGAGATATTATGGGGGGGGCTTTATAGCTGCAATACAGCTTTTAGTGGAATAGAGTAAAATATCTGGACTTAAGGTAAAGCTGACTATTGAGCTTACAAATTAAAACATTTATTATACTATCAATATTATTGATAGATAATATCTATATTAATGATTTTACTTATGCTAAAAACTAGAGTAAGATATAATCTCATAAGTTGATTAAGTGGTTTTCACCCATAATCAATAAACTCAACAACTTACAGGAGGCAAAATGAGTAAATTGGCCAAATGGATGCAATTGTCGAAACTGCTAAAAGACACAAAAGAAGCAGAATTGTTATTGCGTAAGGAAATTTGTTCTGAGATCCTAAAAGGGCGGCTCGGTGAAATTCGAGAAAAAGCCATTTATGATGGTCACAATATTGTTGTAGAGTCTAAAGTTAACAGATCGATAGATTCTGCCGTTTTAAACGCAATATGGGATTCTTTAACTGAAGAGGATACTAACTGTATCGAATTTAAACCCTCTTTGAAACTTGCAAATTATAGAAAATTGTTACGCGATTCTCTATTGCATGAGGCAATTACAGAAAAACCTAGCGAAACACCAACGTTGGAGGTAAAAGACTAATGGCTCTTAAGCTAAAAAGTACAAAAGACTATGCAACGGCAAATATTAATTTGCTAGTGTATGGAGAATCTGGTGTGGGTAAAACATGCCTGTGTGCAACCGCTCCAAAACCACTCATTATCAGTGCAGAAGGTGGTATGCTGTCTCTGGCAGAGCAGGATATTCCTGTTTATGAGATTAAGTCCAGGGCTGACTGTGATGAAATTTATGACTTTCTTACCACCAGCAAAGAAGCTAAAAAGTATGAAACAATCTGTATTGACAGTATTTCAGAAATTGCAGAAGTTCTACTGTCATCAGAAAAGAAAAAGACCAAAGACGCCAGGCAGGCATATGGAGTCATGAATGATGAAATGGCTATCCTGATCCGAGGTTTTAGGGATCTTGACAAGAATGTATATTTCTCTGCCAAGGTAAAAAAGACTATAGATGAGAACAGTGGGCATACTACATATATTCCTGCAGTTCCTGGCAATTCTATTCTTCAATCTTTACCGTTTTTCTTCGACGCAGTTCTTGCAATGAGATATGGTAAACTTGAAGATTCCACAATTTATCGATACCTGCAGACCTCTGGGGATCTTCAATGGACTGCAAAAGATCGATCTAACAAGCTGGATAAAATGGAGGAACCCAGCATTGACAAGTTGTTTGCAAAAATGAGAGGCCAGAAGTTGGCATAAACGTAGTAAAATCAATTATTTACAGGAGAATCAAAATGGCACTACTTCCAAGAGCAGCAAATACTGAAGAAAACAATGAAGGACTTGGCGATCGTTCTGTTATACCGGCCGGTGAATATGCAGTTCACGTTGTTGCCAGTGAGATGAAACCCACAAAAGCCAAGAATGGTCACTATCTTTCGCTTCAATGGAAGGTAATTGTTGGACCGTATAAAGGTCGGGTTTTGTTTACAAACCTGAATCTCGATAATCCAAGTAAAGTTGCAGAAGAAATTGCTGGTAAAGAACTGAATAGCATTTGTCAGGCTATCGGTAAAGTCGGTGTTGAAGATTCAGTGGAACTTCACAATGAGCCATGTGTTGCACTCGTTGCCATTGAGAAAAAAGAGAACTCTGACTATCCACCTCAGAATAAGATTGTAGGCTACAAACATATCTCTGAGTTTGCTGGTGAAGACTCTGAAGACGAGTCGCAGCCTGAAGAAAAACAGGCAGAAAAACCAGCAGCAAAACCGGCTGCAGGTAAGAAAAAACTTCCTTGGGAAAAGAACTAGTAATTCCATACGACTGTAAAGTCCAAGCCGGGGGAGAGCCGGCATTATGGAGTTAGCAATGGTTCTGTTAAAAGGTTTTATTAATAAAGATGACACTTTATCGCTGATTGAAGCGGGTGAAGTTGAATCTGTACTTAGGCCCTATCTGGGAATGTCCGGATTAGGGCATCCTTGTTCTAGATATTTGTGGTATTCATTCAGATGGTACTATAAAGAAATGTTATCCAGGCGAATTATACGACTATTTGCTAGGGGGCATAAAGAGGAGGAAGTTGTAATTGCCGAATTGGAAAGAATTGGTATAAAGTGCCATTCATTTCAATTAGAGGTTGTAGATGCTTATGGACATTCACAAGGTCATAATGATGGTTGTTGTGATAATGTTCCTGAGGCACCTAAAACCACTCATCTGTTAGAAATAAAAACGATGAATGACAAGAGTTTTAAGGATCTTCAAAAGAAGAAACTCAAAGAAGCTAAACCTGTATATTGGGCGCAAGTACAAGTTTATATGAGAAAATTAAAACTCACTCGTACTCTTTTTGTTGCTGCAAATAAAAACGATGATCAGCTATATATTGAACGAGTCAGACTTGATAAAGATCTGGCAGATATGCTTTTAGACAAAGCTTGTACCATTGTTACAAGTATGACTCCTCCAGAAAAGACATTTCAATCCACTTGGTATGAGTGCAAGTTCTGTTCAGCAAGAGGCGTATGTCATGAAAATGAAATACCTATTAAAAGTTGTAGAAGTTGTCTGCATATAGATCTGGCAGACAATGGATTATGGCTATGTGGAAAGACTGATGAATATCTTACCACAGATGAACAAAGAGCGGCATGTGATAAATACACATTATTATGAAATTCGACAGCAGACAATATCAAATTGATGCGGTTGAGGCATGGTGGGAAGTTCTGGAAAACAGCCCAGAACTTTACCCAATTATTGCCGTACCGACAGGCGCAGGTAAGACTGTTATTATGGGTATGCTTATCAAAAAGTATATTGACGAGTATCCCGATAATAAAATTCTTGTTTTGTCCCATACTCAGGATATTTTAGAACAAGACTATGCGGCATTATCAGAGTTTTTTCCTGATAAAGAAATTGGTGTATATAGTGCTGGTCTAGGTTTAAGACAAATATGCCAAATAACAATAGCTGGTATTCAGTCAGTTTATCAATTAAAAGACATGTTTAATTGGGTAAACTTGATCATAATAGATGAGTGCCATACTGTAAATCATAAAAACTCTGGAATGTACAGAACTTTCTTAAATGAGCATAGAGGTATTATTGCTGGTATGTCAGCTACTGTGTTCAGAACTGGTCATGGCTATGTTTATGAAGGATCTGCAATATTTAATACTTTAGCATATGATCTTACTTCCACTGATAACTTCAATAAGCTTGTAGCTGACGGTTATCTTACCAGGCTTATTTCAGTTGCTCCAGAAATGGAAATGGATATAAACGGTATTGCAACTTCTGCAGGTGACTATAATGTAAAGCAGTTAGGTGATAGGTTTGATAGATCTGCTATAACAGAAGATGCAGTAAATGAATTAATAAAATATGGACATAATTATAAAAAATGGCTTATTTTTGCTATTGATACAGATCATGCAGACAATATTTGTGAATCACTAAAAAGTCATGGAATACATGCCCATGTACTTCATTCAAAAATGGGTTATGATAGACGAAAAACTACAGATAGTTTTAAGAATGGTACAACAAGAGCCCTGGTATCTGTTGGTATGGTTACTACTGGTTTTGATGCACCCAACGTTGATCTGATAGCATTACTCAGACCGACAAAATCTGCTGTATTGCATGTTCAAATGGTTGGACGAGGTCTTAGAATAGCAAAAGATAAAGATCATTGCCTTGTTCTAGATTTTGCAGGTAACACTGCAAGACTAGGTCCCATAAATGATGTACGAGTGCCAAACCCAAAAGGTAAAAAGGGTGAAGGCGGAAATATGACTAAGAAATGTCCATATTGTAGGGCTATTCTACACATATCTGTTAGAATCTGTCCTGTATGTGATACAGAATTTGTATTTCAAACACAGCTAACTGTACGACCAGATATTATTCCTATAGTTAAGGAAACAGCAATAAAAGAAGAACCAAAATGGTTAACTGTCAATAATGTACAATATAGTATACATTCAAAACCAGGAAAACCAGATAGTCTAATGGTTACCTATCTATGTGGAATTACTAAAATAAGAGAATGGATCTGTTTGGATCATTTTGGTTATGCTGGAGAAAAGGCAAAATTATGGGTTGAAAGACGAGGCTATAAGGGATCTATAGATACTCATTCTGTATATCAACACAGGGATCAGCTAAAAAAACCTGAAAAGATATGTGTATCATTTATAGACAAATATCCATCTATAACTCAAACTGTGTTAAGTCAAGGAGCTTAATGTATAAACTAATTCGTGACGAAAAAGATCTAATATTTGATATAGATCCACTACAACCTGTATTCTGCGACACTGAAACTGCAGAAGATATGGGATTGACAAATGGTGGATTATATGGAAAAATCAGACTATTTCAACTCTATCAAACTGGTTGGGATGTTGCAATAATTATTGATTGTTTCTTTGTTCCACTTGAGAAAGTTCTGGCCATTCTTAAACCTCTACATCTTGTTTTTCATAATAGTTCGTATGACCTACATACTGTTAATTTGTATACAGAAAGCGTGTGGATACCGGCTAAATTTGACGATACTTTATATCTTAGTCGTCTTGTGTATTTTGACAAGTCATCATTTGACTTTTATGCTGTTCTGGAATATGCAGAAGAAGCAGATTACATAATTGAAGGAATTGACAAAAAAGAAGCACAGAAACATGATTGGGGATTACCTCTAACTGAAAAATATCTGATATATGCAGCATGCGACGTTCTTTATTTACAGAAATTATGGAAACATGTAAATATGGAATGTGATAATCCTGTGTATATATTAGATATACAGAATATGACGTGTGCCTTAGACTATGATAGACATGGAATACCGATAAATAGAAACACAATAAAAAGACTAAGATTAGAACAAATGACTATAGCAGAAAACGCTTTAGCCGAACTTCCATTAGATCTGAATGTTAATTCGTCTAAACAGGTATGTGCATTTCTTGGTACAACTTCTGCCGATGCTACAACTTTGGGTATATTGGCATTAAAGGGAAGTAAAGAAGCACAAACTGTGTTAGATGCAAAGAAGTCAATTAAAGCTCTGATGTTCTTAAACAAGTATGATAGACCTATAATGAAAGGTTTTCATAACGCCTGCGGCGCAATAACTGGTCGAATGTCATGTGTAGGTGGAGATAGATTTGACCACGAAAACACACAACAACCTCCACGTCTAATATTCCCAGCGTTCGAGGCACCCGAGGGAAAGCTTATCATATATTTTGACTATTCTCAATTAGAGTTGAAATATGCCGTTGCATATGTCGGTGAACAGACAATGGCACAAATGATGAAAGACGGTCTAGATCTTCACACGCATACTGGTTGTAAGCTATTTAACTGTACACCAGAAGAATTACCAAAGTTAAAAAGAATGATAACTAAATTCTATAATTTTGGAACAATCTATGGCGGTGGTGCCCTGACACTACAACAATTACTACAATCTAAAGGTCGCATAGATTTACCTCTTAAAGAAGTTGCAGCATTGAGAACCAAGTGGTTAGCTATGTACAGCGGATTTAAAGAATGGCATGACATGCACTCATATCAGTTAAAGGTATATGGGTATGTAGATATAACTACAGCATTAGGTAGACATATCAGAACCTATACTTTTACAGATTCTCTAAACTTTCCAATTCAGGGAAGTTCTGTAGAGGCCACAAAGCTTGCTGTATATTTACTAACAAGTCGTTATTCAGACGCATATATAATA
>JBFYPZ010000083.1:0-9605 GCA_041303035.1 Flavobacteriaceae bacterium | reverse complement strand
TGTCCGCCCTGGTTTGTACAATTCTACTGTTTATGTTTTCTTATTGTGCATACCAATTAAAAACATAACAAAAGAATACTCTAAGACGTTTAAAAACAATCGTACTAGTTCTGCTTTCTTTTTGCTTCAATACTCAGGGTTGCATGCGGAACCAATTTCAATCTTTCTTTCTGAATGAGTTTTCCGGTTTCCCTGCAAATGCCATAGGTCTTGTTCTCTATGCGCAACAAAGCATTTTTCAGATCGCGAATAAACTTTTCCTGACGAATGGCCAATTGAACGTTGGCCTCTTTGGACATGGTTTCTGATCCTTCCTCAAAAGCTTTAAAAGTAGGCGACGTATCATCAGTGCCATTATTGGAATCATTCTTGTAGGAAGTTACAAATGACTTCAGATCCTCCTCCGCACTTTTAATTTTTTCCAAAATTATCTCCTTGAATTCTGCTAAATCCTTATCAGAATATCTAACTGTTTGTTCATGCATAATTCTACACTTTATCTATTAATAGCATTGTTTTAATATCATCAAACTCAATATAAATTCCGTTTTCTATAAAATCTTTAAAATACAGTTCTTTGGTTAATGTCTCGTTTTTAATATAGGTCTCATTACTTCTCACTGCTGTTTCAACTATTCCGCCGGGCTGAATATACAATTTTATTTTATCTGTTACTTCCAAACCGCTATCCTTTCTCAGGTTTTGAATCCGGTTGACCAGTTCACGCGCTATCCCTTCGTTTTTCAGTTCATTTGTTATATTAACGTCCAGGGCTACCGTTAAATTGCCCTGGCTGGCAACTAACCATCCGGCTATGTCCTGAGTGGTCATTTCGACCTCATTCAAACCGATTTCTTCCTGCTTTCCCTGGATGTCCAAGACCAATTTTCCTTCTTTTTCAAATAAATTTATTTCTTCATTTGTAAGGCCTTGTAACTTTGAAGCAACAAGTTGCATGTCTTTTCCGAACTTGGGCCCCAGAATTTTAAAATTTGGTTTTATATTTTTAACAATGATTCCTGAAGCGTCGTCAATCAGATCAACACTTTTTACATTTACTTCAGAGGCGATCAAATCTTTTACGGCAAAGATATCATTTCTGTCCCTTTCATCTAATACCGGAATCATGATCCGCTGCAGGGGCTGTCTGACCTTGATCATCTCTTTTTTTCTCAATGATAATACAAGTGAGGAAATGGTTTGTGCCTTTTGCATTTTTCTCTCCAGTGATGCATCGATAAGCTGCTCATCTGCCTGGGGAAAATCCGCCAGATGTACAGATTCAAACTTATTTTTTTTCGTATTCTTCGTCAGGTCCAGATACAGATTATCCATATAAAACGGCGCTATGGGTGCTGCCAGTTTTGCCACGGTCATCAGACAGGTATACAAGGTCTGGTAGGCCGAAATCTTATCTTCCTGATAATCCCCTTTCCAGAATCTCCTTCTGCTTAAACGAACAAACCAGTTGCTTAAATTCTCTGATACAAAATCCTGTATCTGCCTGGCAGCCTTTGTCGGTTCGTATTCATCAAAGTTCTTCTCAACATTTTTTATCAGGCTGTTTAATTCTGACAGGATCCAGCGGTCTATTTCGGGTCTGTTATCAAAGGGTATTTCATTTTCTGAATAGGTAAATCCATCAATATTGGCATAAAGCGCAAAGAACGAATAGGTATTGTACAGTGTGCCAAAAAATTTCCTGTGTACCTCTTCAACGCCTTCCAGATCAAATTTCAGATTATCCCAGGGATTTGCATTTGCAATCAAATACCACCTAGTTGCATCTGCTCCATATTTTTTCATGGTCTCAAAAGGATCAACGGCATTTCCCAGTCTTTTCGACATTTTTTTCCCGTTCTTATCCAATACCAAACCATTGGAAACTACATTTTTAAAGGCTACTGAATCAAAAACAGTGGTCCCGATTGCGTGCAGCGTATAAAACCAGCCTCTGGTCTGATCTACTCCTTCTGCAATAAAATCAGCCGGGAAGAATGTCCCCTGATCTATTTTTTCCTTATTTTCAAAAGGGTAATGCCATTGTGCATAAGGCATGGCACCAGAATCAAACCATACATCGATGAGATCCGATTCCCTGAACATCGGTTTGCCTGTGCCGGATACCAAAATGATTCCATCAACGATATTTTTGTGCAGATCAACAGTGGAATAGTTTTCATCGCTCATATCTCCCACCACAAAGTCAGCAAAAACATCATTTTTCAGAATACCCGCCCTGATCGATTTTCCGATCTCCGATTTCAATTCTTCCAGAGAACCAATGAAGATCTCTTCACTGCCATCCTCTGTTCTCCAGATGGGCAATGGGGTCCCCCAAAAACGAGAGCGTGACAAGTTCCAGTCATTGGCGCTTTTCAGCCAGTTACCGAATCTGCCCTCTCCGGTAGAAGCCGGTTTCCAGTTGATCGACTGGTTTAACTCGTACATCCTGTCTCTTACTTCTGTTATTTTTACAAACCAGGAGTTTAACGGGTAGTACAAAATGGGTTTGTCCGTTCTCCAGCAATTCGGGTAACTGTGCTTGTATTTTTCAACTTTAAAGGCCTTGTTTTCCTCCTTTAAGCGTATCGCAATTTCAACATCAACTGATCTTTCCGGTTTTTCGTTCTCTTCATAATACTCGTCCTTTACATATTTTCCTGCAAGCTCCTTCATATGGCTTGTAAACTTCCCCTGCAGATCAACCAGCGGAACCGGATTCTTATTCTCATCCAAAACCAGCATAGGGGGCACTTCCGGTTTTGCCTGTTTGGCAACCAGCGCATCGTCAGCACCAAAAGTTGGGGCTGTATGAACGATTCCTGTTCCGTCTTCCGTTGTAACAAAATCTCCTGCAATAACCCTGAATGCATTTTGTGCATTTTCATAAGGAAGGGCATATGGAAGTAATTGCTCGTATCTTGTTTCCAGTAAATCCGCACCCTTACATTCGGCAACCAGGTAATAGGGTATGGTTTTATCGTCCGGAGTATATTTATTCAATTCAATTTCTTCAGTTACCTGAAAATATTTCTTTCCAAACTGAACTTCAACCAGATTTTTGGCAAGCACTACCTGAACAGGATCAAAAGTATATTGGTTATACGTTTTGATCACCACATAATCAATTTTTTTTCCAACTGTAAGGGCAGTATTCGAAGGTAGTGTCCAGGGTGTTGTTGTCCAGGCTAAAAAATACAGGTTATCACCCAGCTTCCTGAGAAAATCAGGCAAGGAACTGTTTACTGCTTTAAACTGTGCAACTACTGTGGTATCAGTAATATCCTGATAGGTTCCCGGTTGATTGAGCTCATGTGAACTCAAACCAGTACCCGCCTTTGGTGAATAGGGTTGTATGGTATAACCTTTATATATGAGCCCTTTGTTGTACATTTGCTTGAGCAGCCACCACAGGGTTTCCATATATTTGGGCTCGTAGGTCACATAAGGATCTTCCATATCAACCCAATAACCCATCTTTTTTGTAAGGTCTTCCCAAACATCGCTGTAGCGCATCACAGCCTTTTTACAGGCCTCATTGTATGCTGCAATGCTTATTTTGTTTCCAATATCTTCTTTGGTTATTCCGAGTTCTTTTTCTACACCCAGTTCTATAGGCAGGCCATGGGTATCCCATCCTGCTTTCCTGTCTACTCTGAAGCCCTGCAAGGTTTTATACCGGCAAAAAATATCCTTTATGGTCCTGGACATCACATGATGAATGCCGGGCAGCCCATTTGCTGAAGGAGGTCCCTCAAAGAATATAAAAGGATCCTTATCCTTACGGGTACTTATACTTTTTTCAAAGATCCCGTGTTCCTCCCAATATTTCAGTATGTCAACAGAAATCTCGTTGAGCTTAAATTCTTTATATTCTCTGTAAACTTTTGACATTCTTTAAATCCGTTCTTTTCGGAGCGCAAAATTACGTATTTTCTGAACTATTATTTTAATTTTTCAAAAAAAAAGCATCCGTTTCCGGATGCCATCTTCTTTATATTTAACTGTTTAAATTATTTATTTACAATTACGAATTCTGTTCTTCTGTTTTCCTGATGCTGTATTTCGGTACAAACCACGTTGTTCCTGCAATCATTGATGAGTACTGTTTCCCCAAAACCTTTTCCTGTTATTCGTTTTGGATCTGCGCCAAGCGAAATAAGGTAGTTTACGGTTTCAATTGCCCTCCTCTGAGTTAAGCGCAAATTGTAGGTATCGCCACCCCTGGAATCTGTATGTGCACCAAATTCTACGACCATAGCCGGATATTTTTGTAGTAATCTCACGACTTTTGCCAGTTCGTTCTTCGATAGTTCTCTGATCTTAGAATCGTTCAGTTCAAATTCTATATTGTCTATATTCAACATTTCCTTACCGCGAATTTCAACAATATCTTTTTCATCGAGTTTTACTATGATCTCATTGTTGAATCCATTGACCTGATTAGTAGCCAGATCAACCTTTTTGTCAAAATAACCGAATTTAGCCCCTTCAAGGGTATAGGTAACCCCGCATTCTGCCTTGAACATAAACTTCCCGTCGGCCAAAGTTTCAATTCTTCTTATTCTTTCACCTTTGCTGTTGTTAAGGGTAGCAAAGGAATTTTGAATTGGCAGACCCGAAACGGCATCGACGATAACACCTGTTATGATCTGATCGCATAATGGGTTCAAAGTTTCCTGTTTGAAATAATAAATATCATCATCGCCCTTTCCGCCACTTCTGTTGGAAGAAAAGTATCCCTTTTGTGTTTCACTGTTAATAATAAAGGAAATATCATCCCCTTTACTGTTCATAGGTGCCTTTAAATTGATGGGTGTTGAAATGGAACCATCGAGTCTGGTCATATAGATATCAAATCCCCCCATGCCTTTGGGCCGGTTCGAAGAAAAATACAAGACATTCCCTTCCACAAAAGGTGTATATTCTTTGAATTTTGAATTTACGGTGGGGCCAAGATTTACCGGTTTGCCATAATGCCCGTTATTTATGTCGACCACCCATATATCCTTATCTCCCAATCCGCCCGGCATATTTGAAACAAAATACAGTTTTTTACCATCTGCACTCAACATGGGATGCCCCGTATCATAATCATCATGATTAAATGGAAGGGTTTGAAAATCAGTCCAGTTACCACTTTTATCTACTTTTGCTTTAAATATTTTAAGGTTGTCCGATTTCCACTCGCCGTGCATATAATTATTACTAGTAAAATAAACTTCATCCAAATTTGGTGAAAAAGCCACCAGGGCATCGTGGTATTTTGAATTTACGCCTTTAGAAAAACTTTTAACGTTACTTATCTCACCATCGGGCGACACATCGCCAACATAGAGATCCAAAAACGGCTGGTCATTTCCTTCCCATTTTTTACCGGAGATCCCGCTTTCCCTGGAGGAGGAAAACACAATTTTATTTTTCCCGAAAAATGTAGTTCCGAAATCGCCATTTTTCGAATTTGCCTTTAAATTTTTTATGGAATAATTTGGCGCAGTCAACTGACCATGCAAGGGCAGCAAATGTACGATCAGGAAAATAAAAAGAAACTTCTTCATAACGAATTAAGACTTCAAATCTATTAAAGGATTATTATTTATTGCAAATGAATTCTAATATAAAAGCCAACGCATTAGGTTGGCTTTTATTGTGTTTTTATCACATTTTAATGATTACGAACTCCGTTCGCCTATTCATTGCATGTTGCACTTCAGTACAGGAAACACCATCAGAACATTCGTTAATCAGCTGTGTTTCACCATATCCCTTACCGGTAATACGGGTCGGATCGATCCCTTTACTGATTATATAGTTCACTGTAGATTTTGCCCTTCGGTCGGATAACCAGATATTGTATCCGTCAATACCCCTGGAATCGGTATGTGATCCAGACTCGATGATCATATCCGGATAGCGGTTCATCAGTTCAACCACCTTATCCAGTTCACGCTGTGCTTCCTTTGTCAAATAGGAAGAGTTTAGCTCAAAATAAATTGGCTCAATATTAACGGCATAGGTGCTGGGCCTGATCTTGACAATTTCTTCCGGTAAAACCTCAGGCAGTCCTTCCGGTTTTACTTCTTCCTGCACAAGTATATCTCCGGTTCCCAGAAGTATAAGCAACTTTGTTACCTTGTCGGACTCATTATTGGTTGCGAAAGCTTTCGATTGGGAGGTATATCCCGCTTTGCTTCCTTCCAGGATATAATTTGTCTCGCATTCAACCGGTATTGAAAAAGTTCCGTCAACATTTACGATAATATTCTGTTTTTCATTCTGTAATGAATCGCGAAGGACTATATTGGCCCCCTGAATGATCTCTGCCGTATTCTTATCGCGGACTTCCCCTGTGATCAGTTGCTGACACTTAAAGGTAATCCCTTCTTCTTCTATAAATGCATAAATGTCATCATCTCCTATACCACCACCTCTGTTGGATGCAAAATATCCCTTCCTCGATTCCTCATCGATCACAAATGAGATGTCATCCGCGGCAGAATTTATGGGTTCATTGAGCAATTGCGGTGAGCTTGTAAAACCTTCAATTTTGGCGGCATATACATCCATCTTGCCGTATCCTCCCGACCTGTCAGACGAAAAATACAACACATCATTATCTATAAATGGTGAAAATTCCTTTGAGGAAGAATTTATCTGCGGACCTAAGTTTTCAGGATTGCCAAACCCACTTTCATTGACCTCTACTTTAAAAATGTCTGTCTGGCCCAAAGAACCAGGCATGTCTGATACAAAATACAAAGTTTTTTCATCGGTACTTAAAGCAGGGTGACCTACGGAGTAGCTCACGTTATTGAAAGGCATGGGTATTACATTAACCCATTCTCCCTGATTGTTTACTGTTGCCTTAAACATCGCCAGATTGGTCATCTGTTTCTCGTCCTGAGCCAGTTTTTTATTGTAAAAATTGTTTCGGGTAAAATAAACTGTCTTTTTATCTTTTGTGAAGGTTACATCTGCCTCGTGATAACGGGTATTAATTTCTCCTTTTAGTGGCTTAACATTGATGAGTTCCTGATTTTCTGTGATATCGGCTATATACAATTCAAGAAACCGTTGCTGATTACCTTCCCAGACCTCATTAACCAAAGTAATACCTTTTTTGGGGGAAGCAAAAACGAGTTTGTCTTTGCCGTAAAATGTAGCGCCGTAATCGGAATTCTTAGAATTTATTTCTACATTTTTTATAGTATATTTTCCTGATCCCTTATCTTGCGCAGCAACTAATCCTATCGAAAAGATCGATAGAAACAACAATAAATTTTTCATATTTCCCCTTTTTTTTTATTTTCTGCCTGAGTTTGTTTCAGGCAACACTCCTAGAAAAATCTAGGTGATTTCAAGTTTTTCTTAGAGAGGTCTATGCTGTACAAAACTATGACCTCATGGGTTCCACCAGGGCTACCCTCAGAAAAGTCAGAAATTGTATGGTCATAGGCATATCCAATTCTAAAGTTAGGGGTTACTCCAAAATTGATCAATCCGCTTACAGAATCATCATAACGGTAGCTCGCACCCAACTCCAATCTGTCATAGAACAAAAAATTAGCATTTACATCAATAGATACCGGTGCTCCCGCTACCCCTCTTGCCATAAATGAAGGTTTAAATTTTGTTGTTCCTGAAAGATCAAAAACATAACCACTGGTCAAAAAATAATGAACTTCCTCAGATGCCTCCGTAATTACGCCGCCTGATTTTTCAAAATGTTCTGTTTTCAAAATATTTGGTACAGAAAAACCAACATAGAACTTTTCAGTATAATAAAAGATACCCGCACCAAAATTCGGATAGGTCTCATTTACATTTTCATCAAACAAGGGATCATTCGGATCCTCGGGAGTAATTACTGATAGCAAATCTATGTTTTGTAATGTAACTCCTCCTTTTAAACCAAATGCGAGCCTTCCTACATCGGATGTTTGAATTGTATAAGAGAGATCAGCATATATATTCTGCTCTTTTACCGGACCAATTTCATCAGCAATTACAGACAAACCAGCCCCAACTCTTTCTCCAAAAGGAGCATCAACATCAAATGTCAGCGTTCTTGGTGCACCATCTGTATCTGTCCATTGTGTTCTGCCCAGTGCGCTAAGACTCAATGTACCTCTGGAACCCGCATACGCTGGATTTATAACGTTCATATTGTACATATATTGCGTATAATGAGGGTCTTGCTGAGCAAAAACATCAGAAAAGCTTAAAATTATTCCCAGAATAATAAGTAAAGTAATTTTTTTCATTTGTTAATCTTATTTAATCAGGTAGCTCGATAAAGGTTTAAATGTCAAACTAAAATTGATTTCAAATATTTGTAATGTTAAATTCGCTTTCAAACTGAAAATAGCGATGCGCATGAAGCGCACCGCTACACTAATTAATAATTTACATAAACCCAGCCTTTTGCAGGGGTCTTGATACCATCGTTAAAGTCAATGAGATAGAAATAGGTACCTGCCGGTACTCTTTGACCTTTATTGAGCGTCATTGTTCCGGTTGATTCTCCATTCCACCAGTTCGGGTTCAAATTTCCATTATTAGAATACTTGTAAACACTATTACCCCATCTGTCAAAAACCTCCATTTTGAAATTAGGTGATTGAACCAGTCCGGGAATAAAGAATACGTCGTTTACACCATCTCCATTTGGTGAGAATCCATTAGGGATAAGCTCCGTATTAAAGAGCAGGATTGCCGGATCTGAAATCAAACTATCATTTGGATCACAGGCAAAATCCGGTGAGGTCAGCACAACCCTGTACAGATAACCCTCATACTTACCTATAGCCTGGCTAACTGTCAGTTTATTTGTTGTAACACCGCTGTACACATTGTCGTTCAACAGATCGGTCCAGGAAACACCATCATTCGTACTTACCTGCCATTGGAAATAAGTCGCACTGCCAGAGACTTCAAATGCAGTCTGAGCCCCTAAGGTAACCTCAACATCCTCAGGCTGGTTGCTTATCACGGAAGCAGAACCGGCCTCCTGAAAATCAAATTTACCATTGTTATCAAGATCATTCGGCGTTGTATAGCCTCCCTGACCTGTTACTCTTCCCTGAGCATCAACAGTTACGGGAGAATTGCCCAGCCTGCCATCACCATCACCATCACTAAATCCGGCTTCAACTACATCAAGACACTGGTCATTATCTGAATCCAGATCCAATCGGTCGGGTATGCCATCACCGTCTGTATCGGTATTTTCTCCCTCTACGGTATCCAGTATACCATCATTATCATCGTCCAGATCGACAATATCCAGCACTCCATCGCCGTCGGTATCTGGAAGCGTATTAAATCCTGCCGTATTCGAGATTGATTCAGGATCACATCTGTAGGCAATATTTCTAACCACTACCCTGTAATCATTGTAGTAATAGCTTACATCCATATTAGAGATGGTAAGGACAGAAGCCTTCGCACCGCTATAATTCGCATTATCAGACAAGTCAGTCCAATTTACACCATCCAGGCTAACCTGCCATTGGAAGGTATCCGCGCTGGCTGCACTGGTAAAGGTAGCTGAGCCATTCAATACAAAATCTCTGTTAACAGGCTGGGTAGTGATAACCGAA
>JBFYPZ010000082.1:0-9614 GCA_041303035.1 Flavobacteriaceae bacterium | reverse complement strand
TGGCCTACGATATTGGCTACCTTGTTGTACCTGCCATCATCAAGATCCTTCATGGAATGCATGATCCGTCGCTGAACAGGCTTAAAACCATCATCAATTGCAGGTACAGCCCTTTCCAAAATCACGTATGAGGCATAGTCGAGGAACCAGTCCTGATACATGCCGCTTACCTTGGTTATGTCATCACTTCCAACAAATTCGTCAAGGGAATCATCTTCCCTGTCATGCTCATCCGACAGGTTTTCTTCGAAACTTTCCTCTGAATTTCTTTCTAAATTCTCCTCTAAATTCTCCTCTAAATTCTCGTTCTCTTCCATGTTCTACTACACCTTGGCAATTTAAGCATTCGTGGTTAATAAGTTGTTTTTTTCAAGAATGGCGGACTCTTCGTCCTCCTCTTCAACGAGGTCTATTTCCACCTTTAAATTATTGATGATAAACTTCTGTCTGTGGGGTGTATTTTTTCCCATATAAAAATTGAGCAATCTTTCTACTGAGGTTTCCTTATCCAGCATTACTGGATTTAGCCTGATATCATCTCCGATAAAATTTGAAAATTCATTGGGTGAAATTTCCCCCAGACCTTTGAATCGGGTTATTTCTGCCTTGCCTTTTAATTTTTTAACTGCTGTTTGCTTTTCTGTTTCACTGTAGCAATAAAAGGTCGTTTTTTTATCCCGAACCCTGAACAGGGGGGTTTCTAAAATATGCAAGTGTCCTTCTTTGATCACTTCAGGAAAAAACTGAAGAAAAAAGGTGATCAGTAACAGGCGAATATGCATGCCATCTACATCAGCATCCGTTGCTATGACGATGTTGTTGTAGCGAAGGTCTTCAATACCATCTTCAATATTCAGTGCTGCCTGCAACAAATTGAATTCTTCGTTTTCATACACTATTTTTTTAGTGAGCCCGAAAGAATTCAGCGGTTTTCCCTTTAAGCTGAAAACAGCCTGGGTATTTACATTTCTCGATTTCGTGATCGACCCGCTTGCAGAATCACCTTCTGTGATGAACAAGGTGCTTTCCAAGCGTTTATCCGCTTTCATGTCATTGAGATGTACCCGGCAATCTCTTAATTTTTTGTTGTGCAGGCTCGCTTTTTTTGCTCTGTCGCGGGCCAGTTTTCGGATACCCGCCAATTCACTGCGCTCTCTTTCGGCCTGCATGATCTTTCTCAGGATCTTTTCAGCTGTTTCGGGATTTCTGTGCAGGTAATTGTCGAGATTTTGCTTGATAAAATCACCGATGAAGGTTCTTACCGAAGGCAGATCGCCACCCATTTCCGTCGAGCCCAGTCTGGTTTTGGTCTGAGATTCAAAGATCGGTTCGATCACCTTGATACTGATGGCTGAAACAATAGATTTACGAATGTCGGATGCTTCAAAATTCTTGTTATAGAACTCTCTGATGGTTTTTACCAGTGCTTCCCTGAAGGCATTCTGATGTGTTCCTCCCTGGGTGGTGTTCTGGCCGTTCACAAAGGAATGGTACTCTTCGTTATACTGCGTATTGCTGTAGGTGATGGCCACTTCAATATCTTCCCCAACCAAATGAATGATAGGGATCAGCTTGTCATCTTCATGGATATTCTCGTTGAGCAGGTCTTTCAGACCATTTTCCGATTCAAATCTTTCATCGTTGTATATGATTGTCAGTCCCCGGTTCAGGTACACATAATTCTTCATCATTTTGGTAACGTATTCGTTACGAAACTTGTAATGAGAGAAAATGGTTGTATCAGGTACAAAACAAATCTTGGTGCCTTTTCTTTGGTTTGAAGCTTGTTCGGGTTCTTCCAGGATCAGTTCGCCTTTGGAGAATTCGGCAATCCTGGTTTTATCATCCCTGATGGATTGCACCCTGAATTCACTGGAAAGTGCATTAACGGCCTTGGTACCAACACCGTTGAGTCCGACAGATTTTTTAAAGGCTCTGGAATCGTATTTGCCACCGGTATTCATTTTTGAAACCACATCTACTACTTTGCCAAGCGGAATACCCCTGCCAAAATCACGAACACAAACTTTGTTATCCTTAATATTTACCTCGATCGTCTTTCCGCTTCCCATGACAAACTCATCGATGGAATTATCAACGACCTCCTTAATCAAAAGATATATGCCGTCATCAGGAGATGAGCCATCACCCAACTTTCCTATATACATTCCCGGTCGCATCCGAATATGTTCCTTCCAATCCAGAGAACGTATGTTATCTTCTGTATATGATGTTTGATCAACCATTAAAATATGGGGTTTTGCTGTTTGCTAAAGTAAGAATTAGAACGAAATAATAAAAACTATATCTTTTATTTATTCACGGCGCTTTTGAAGGTTTTTTTGTTAATTTTACATAAAAACAAAATAATGATGAGAAAACATCTTCCGAACCTGCTAACTCTGGCCAATTTGTTTTGTGGGGTACTGGCCATCCTGATGGCACTTTCAGATAGGCTTATCTGGGCATCTTCTTTTATTTTGTTGGGAATCTTCTTTGATTTTTTTGACGGCTATTTTGCGAGACTCTTTAAGGTTGGTGGTCATTTTGGAAGAGAACTCGATTCCCTGGCCGATGTGATAACCTCAGGAGTGGCACCGGGTTTTATCATGTTCCAGTTGCTGACACATGCTTCAAAAGGGATGTGGTATAGACAAAGCTTAGAAACTGTCAATTGGCAATCTTTTGGAGACACAAATTATTTCTTACTGCCTTTTCTTGGTTTTCTGATACCGCTTGCCTCCGCCATGCGACTTGCAAAGTTCAATTTAGACGAAAGACAAACAACTTCATTTATTGGCATGCCTACTCCGGGATTTTCACTTTACGTATTATCACTGCCTTTGATCTATTTTTATTCAGAAATTCCCTTTTTTGCAGACCTGACTCAGAATATTCCGTTTTTGGTAATTAGCACCCTTGCGGGATGTTTTCTCCTAAACTCGGAACTCCCTATGTTCTCATTAAAATTTGATGGGTATGGATGGAAAGGAAATGAGGTAAAATATATTTTTTTGCTCTTGTCTGCTATCTTATTGATTTTCTTAAAGATCATTGCCGTTCCCATAATCATTATATGCTATGTCCTGTTTTCGGTAATAGACAATCAAACAAAAAAAACTCCGGCCAAATGACCGGAGTTGGAAAGAATTTTATGTCTGATTATTTCTTAGGAGTGAACTTGAAATGTTGTCCGCCTAAAGAAGCTTCAAACATGACACCTCCAATAGCTTTAGTAAAAACAGCTACACCTTCTTTATATGCTACATCAATAGAAGCACCTTTATCAAGGGCAACCGCTGATGCCTGCGCTCCAAATTTTAAATTGTTATTGGTGAAGTTTTCGTAAGCAGCTTTGTTTTCAAAGAAGATCACTTCACTGTATTGTTGTCCGCCTGCCTGTAAACCAACAGAGGCTTGAGATAATTTTGCCTGACCTGTAATTTTATTACCCTCGTAAACGACACCTTTACCGGAAGCTCCGCCTATTCCCAGACCAGCTTTGGTGATTTTTGGGAATACCGCATAACCATAGGACTTGTTCAAATAAGTCTTTAATGCAGGATTGGCTGCTATCATTTCATCCAGACTTGCTTTTGCTTCTTTTTTGAGTTCCGGATTCCAGCCCCCAATTTGTTCCTGGGCATTCAATACAGAGGCACTGACCACTGTAAAAATAAAAATAATCAGATAATTTAATTTTTTGCTTAATGTGTTCATGATTTTTTTGATTAAATGGTTTCACCCAAAGTTACTATTTTCATCCATACTATCCATGATTTTATTCGTTAAAAATGGCCTTCATACAATTTTTGACCTTTTAAGGAGTTATTTATTAACATTTTGGAATTTGTTCAAATTACTCCCCCGGCTGACTTGAATATTACTAATTCAATTTTTAATGTTTTTAAATTATGAAAACAAAAAAAATCATAAAAATCTGGGGTTTGTTGCTACTTCTTATTTTTTCTTCCATTTCTTACGCACAAACCTTCGTTCCATTTAAAAAACGATATGAAAGTGTTGGAATTAACGGGAATCTTACCATCATTGGCAATTCAATTCTGAATAATAGTGTTAATATACCATATTCAGGTAATGGAATAAATAATGATTTCAATATGGTCTATGTGGACATCGACAATGACCCCGCTACCTTCAGTTCAAGCAGTGCCGATTATTCTCTGGCCTCCTGTGACCGGATTGTTTATGCCGGCCTTTACTGGGGTTCTGTTCTGGCGCCTAGTAATTCAGGTGCCAACACCGTAAAATTTAAAACACCGGGTGGAGCTTATCAGAATCTGACTGCGGATGTAAACCTCAATAACGTAATCTATTACAAAGATGTGACCACAATCGTCAACGCTGGGCCCAATATGAGCGGGACTTACTTTGTTGCGGATGTTGTTTCCACACTCGGCAGGAATATGGCGGCAGGCTGGTCTATGGTTATTGTCTATGAAGGACCCAATGAATCTAGAAAATTCATCTCTACTTTTGATGGATTTAATCGTGTGAATAGTGCTAACCCTACTGAATCTTTTTATTATAATGGGTTTAAAACACCACCTGCACCTTCACCGGTTGAAGGCAGGGTTGGAGTTGCAGCCTTGGAAGGAGATATCAGGCTGGTAGGCGACAGGATGGCCTTTAGGGCTGATTCTAAATCTGCTTTTACTTATTTATATGACCCTGAGAGTCCTACTGATAATTTTTTTAACAGCAAAATTACTGTTGACGGTGCCATTGTGACCAACAGAAATCTGAACAGTACAAATACACTGAGCTGGGATCAGAAAATAATTGACCTTACTGCGCTTAATGCAGGAAACAGCATATTGGGCAATAATGAAACCGGGGTAACCGTGAGGGTAGAAAGCCGTGGCGATGAAATATTCACTTTTCTAAATACATTCGCAGTAAACATCATTGAACCTGTTTTAAAAGTTCTGACACGGGTAGAAGATACCAGTGGAAATGAGATTACTCACAACTCACCTGTACCACTTGGATCAACGGTCTTTTATAACATCAGTTTTGAAAATGTGGGCACAGACAATGCTGTGAATACCTATATTATCAATACGATACCCTTTAATGTAACCTTAGACCAAAGCAGTATTAATGTACCAACCGGTGTTACTTATAGTTACAATGTGGGTACCCGGGAATTAAGATTCAATATAGACAAGTCACTTGTACAAAAGAAAGGATTGTCCCAGTCACATTTAATCCGTTATAAAGTGACCGCATCGAACAATTGCTTTGATTATACCGATGCCTGTACGAATTTACTGGAAAACAGTATTGCATCTTATTATGACGGAGAACAATCAGGCACTAATATTGCCGGGACACCCGGTTTTAACGCGATCAACGGTTGCGGGTTGGGAACTGCCGGCTCGATGGACCTGTTCGTCGATACGAGCAGCTGTTCCTTTGACAGTGAGCTTTACCTCTGTAATGACACACTTACTTTTTCGGGCGATGATGGGTATGATACCTATATCTGGACCGATACAAGCGGAGCTGTTATAGGGAATACAAAAGAAATTACCGTAAGTGGAGCCGGTGTTTATACGGCTACTCAAAGAAGAACAGGATGTACCCAGACCATACGAAAGGTTACCGTAAAAAGTCTGGATTTTACCCTTACACCTTCGAATGTATTGTGTAAAAGTGCAGCCAATGGCCAGGTACTTGTTAAAGTAAATGAAGCCTCACCAACCTATTCCTACTATTTGTATAAAGGCGGTACCCTGCTGTCTTCTCAGGTTGGCATCGCGGCAAGTACCTACACATTCTCAAATCTCGATATCGGTAATTACGAAGTGAAAGCACAAAAAGCTGATGGCTGTTTTGCCATTACTCCTTTCAAAATTGATGAACCTGCCTTGTTGACGGCCGCTGCGGTAAAGATCAATAATGTTACTACCTGTAATGGTTCAGTTTTAAGCGGTAAAGTACGGGTGAGTGGTTTAGGAGGAACACTACCATATACTTACAGCATAGACAATGGTGCAACATACCAGACCGCTGATTTATTTTCAGTGCCAACCGAAAAAACATACACACTAACAGTGAAGGATGCCAATGGCTGTCTGGCCACGGCCAATGTAAGCGTGGGCTTTGACCAGGAGATTGTTTATACCGTAGCAACAGAAGATATCATTTGTCCGGGAGATAAAGATGGAAAGATAGCTGTTAACATGACCAATAACCAGGGTTATAAAATCAGCTACAGTTTGGATGGTTCGGCATTTCAGGCAAGTCCGGAGTTCGGGAATCTGGCTCGTGGAACCTATAATCTCACCATAAAGAAAGAATTGGAACTCAATGTATGCGAGACGACGAAACCTTATGAAATCAAGCAACTCGTTGATCTGAAATTGGAAGCCACTACCAATTTCTCCTGTGATAAGGGAGGTAACCTGATCGTTGCTAAGGTTGATCCAATCTATGACAATATGGTCACCTATACACTTGATGGTGTATTGAGCCAGGCTTCGGGAATCTTTGAGAATATTGCAGCCGGACAGCATACCGTAACTGTGCGACACAATGATTACGGTTGTACAGACGACCCAGTTGTTGTTTTCGTAGAAGAATACAATAAAATTGAATTTACCATTGAAAATACAGCTGTTAATGAGTACACTGTGATAGCTACAGGCGGAATACCGCTTTATGAGTACAGTTTTGACAACCCGGGTAATTACAGTTCCAATAATGTATTGCGCATTAGAAAATCCAAAGATTACACGTTTTATGTAAAGGATTCAAAAGGCTGTGTGGAACAACAAACCGTTTTTCTTGAGTTTCTTGATATTGAAATTCCGGATTTTTTCACACCACAAGGCGATGGCATCAATGATTACTGGTATCCAATTCATATTGAGCCCTATCCGAATATTTCCGTGAAGATATTTGACAGGTACCAGAGGCTTGTCGCTGAGTTCAAGGGAAATACCAGTGCCTGGGATGGCAATTATGATAAAAAGGCATTACCCAGCGGTGATTACTGGTACATAATCAAACTGAATGAGAATTCTGATAACAGAGAGTTCAAAGGACATTTCTCCCTTATAAGATAACCGGAACATGAAAAGATCAGTCATAATATTAGTCATGCTGTTCACCTTTACAGCCCAGGCACAGGAATTTACAATGAATCCATACACGATGTATCTGGTTGAGAACCCGTTTACAATATCTCCTGCTTATGCCGGTATTGATGAGGATATTCACCGGCTCCGTGTTTCCGGGGCATTTCAATGGGCAGGTATGGAAGATGCTCCCAATACACAGACCCTGAGTTATGATACGCGGGTCTGGGAAAAATCAGGTATTGGAGGAATCCTTTACAATGATACGAATGGTAATACTTCACAAATAGGCGGACAGTTAAGTTATGCCCATCACCTCATCATCAAGCAGGAAAATGAACAGTATATTTCATTTGGTATCAGTTATAAGTTCGTGCAGTTCAGAATAGATGTATCTGATTTTGAAAACGCAGGTGATGACCCAAACATAGGTGCAGACATTTCTTCTTTTAACTCAAACTTTGAAGCGGCATTTTTATACCAGCTGGAGAAATTCTTTTTCAGTTTTAACGCCTCGAATATTCTTGATAAGGATGTAAAGGTTTTCGATGAATCAGAACCTCAGAAATTGCGTAATTATTATGCATACACCGGATATACCTTCCTTCTTGAAGAGGGGATATACGAACTGGAACCTTCCTTGTATTTTAAATACTTTGAAAGTGACGGCCGTTCAGAATCCGATCTGAATTTCAAGGCGAGAAAGATAACGGAAGACGGCTATCTGTGGGCAGGTATCAGCGGCAGATTTATCAATGACCAAAGTTTTAAACCCTTGTATTTTTCGCCCATGCTGGGCTTGAAAAAACAGAAGTTTTATGCGGCTTATGGCTATTCATACAATATCAACGAATCACAAGCGTTAAATAGTTCAGGGACACATTTATTAACGCTGGGTATTGATTTTGAACATTCCAAAAATGCGAGATGGAAATAATCAATTTAAACTATTAAATGATGAGAAATATTAAACTAATTCTGCTGATTACACTGGCCCTTATTTTAAGTTTATCAACCTACGGGCAGGAGAAAAATGAGTACCAGAATAAGGTGCAGGCAGAAAAACTGCCGGTAGAGGTTAAGAAGGAAATTCAGAATTTTTCCGGTTATACAGTCAAAAGTGCGGCCTATAAGATAGAAAACAACGCCAAAGTATACAAGGTTCAAATAGTCAGCGGAAAGATGGAGCATTTTCTGATCATCGATGAAAAGGGGAAGATCATCGGCAGGGAAGAAAATTAAAGTTTTAGCTTTTTCTTTCTCTCTAAAAGCTTAAAGTTTTCGCCCAGATAAACTTTTCTAACCATCTCATCATCAGCTAATTCTTGAGGAGTTCCCTCTTTGAGGATACCCCCTTCGAACATCAGGTAGGTTTTATCGGTAATAGCCAGGGTAGCCTGTACATCGTGGTCGGTAATGAGTATCCCGATATTTCTGTCTTTGAGGTGAGCAACAATACTTTGAATATCTTCTACAGCAATGGGGTCAACTCCGGCAAAGGGTTCATCGAGTAAAATAAATTTTGGATCGGATGCCAGTGCTCGCGCAATCTCAGTACGTCTCCTTTCTCCACCTGACAACAAGTCGCCCCTGTTTTTTCGGACACGGACCAGTCCGAATTCTTTTAAAAGTTCCTCTAATTTGTTTTTTTGATCTGCTTTGCTCAAGTTGGTAAATTCCAGGATGGACAGGATGTTGTCCTCAACAGAGAGTTTTCTGAATACGGAAGCCTCCTGAGCCAGGTAACCAACGCCTTTCTGTGCTCTTTTGTACATGGAGTTTTCGGTAATATCCTCATCATCCAGAAAGATTTTGCCTTCATTGGGTTTGATCATACCCACGATCATATAAAATGAAGTCGTTTTTCCGGCTCCGTTGGGCCCGAGCAAACCGATGATCTCACCTTGCTGCACCTGAAGTGAAATTCCGGTTACCACCTTTCTGCTTCCGTATATTTTCATTATATTTTCTGCTCTCAATATCATCCCTTAGCTTTTATCTTTTTACTTTTTACTTTTGCCTTTTAACTTTATCCTTTATCCTTTATCCTTTATCCTTTATCCTTTATCCTTCTTTCCATATTACACTTTCGTCAGGGCATTTATCTTAGCTTTCTTTTGTTCTTTTTTGTAGACAATTTTTGAGATCAGTATGCTAAACTCATATAAAATATAAAGGGGTATAAAAACGATCACCTGGCTGATCACATCGGGTGGTGTAATTACAGCTGATAGAATTAGTACCAATACGATGGCATATTTTTTTTTCGATTTCAGGAACTCGGGCGTGATCAGTCCTAATTTGGTTAAAAAATAAGCGATAACCGGTAATTCAAAGATAAATCCGGAAGCCAGGCAGGAGGACTTGATCAGACTGATATAGCTCGCCAGATCTATGTTGTTTTTTACTTCCTCGGCTACGCGGTAACTGCCCAGGAAATTTACAGAAAGTGGTGTGATAATATAGTATCCGAACAAAACACCAATAAAAAACAGCACTGACGAAATA
>JBFYPZ010000081.1:0-9644 GCA_041303035.1 Flavobacteriaceae bacterium | reverse complement strand
GCATCATCTTCAATATGTTCCAGCACATGGTTACAAAAGACCATATCAAAACTGTTTTCTGCAAAGGGAAGATTTAAAATATCGGCCTTTACATCCACTTTGGGGGCATAGAGATCGGCTGTGGTATAATCGAGGTTTTTCAATTTTTTGAACAAGGGTAAAAAACACTGTTCGGGTGCCATGTGGAGTACCTTTTTTGGGGCAGTAAAAAAGTCCGTTTCATTTTTCAGATACAGCCACATCAGGCGGTGCCGTTCCAATGACAAAGTTCCCGGTGAAAGCACATTCGGTCTTTGTAAACCATAACCATAAGGAAGAAATTGGCGGTAACTCTTCCCGTCGATGGGATCCGTATAGCGATCCCCTTTGAGCCATAGAGCCATAGCGGGCCGGATGAGATAGCTCACCTTGATCAGGTAGGGACGGGGAATGGTGTTTAATATGAATTTAAATAATTTCATTTGCTCAGGTTGTTTCACAGAGGCACTCAGAGTTAACTCAGAGATTCACGGAGTTAATAGATCTTTTTAATCCGTTTTTTAAAAGCTTAGTATGAAAATTTATCAATAATCTCAATCGGTAATTGCCAAGTTTTAAATAGGTCAGCACTTGTGCAGTGTGTACATCTGTTAAAAATTCAACCGTTTTAATCTCTATAACTATTTGGTATTCAACGAGTAAATCAATTCTGTAACCATGATCTAATTTGATGTCTTTATAAATTATGGGAAGCGTTTTTTCTTTTTCTACATGCAGTCCGAGAGAATTTAATTCAAAAACCAAACATTCCTGATAAGCCGATTCTAACAAACCCGGGCCCAGCGTGCGATGAACCTCAATGGCTGCTCCAATAATTTTTTCTGAAAGTTTATTAATTTCCATACTCTCTCTGTGCAACTCATTTTTTCTCTGTGAATCTCTGTGAAATAACTATTTCATCCTAAAAGGGTCCTCTTCATTACTCTCAATTCCCAAAGCCTCGTAAATGTATTTAAAGGTAGAAAGCAATTCCGGTTTTCCGTCAACAATGGCCACATCGTGCTCAAAATGCGCGCTGGCTTTGCCATCGGCTGTCAGGATGGTCCAGCCGTCTTTAAGCTGGTTTATTTTATGTGTTCCCAGATTGATCATGGGTTCTATGGCAACCACCATACCTTCGACAAATTTTTTTCCATGTCCTCTTTTGCCGTAGTTAGGCAATTCCGGGTCTTCGTGCATTTTCTTCCCCAATCCATGCCCCACAAGTTCCCTGACTACGCCATATCCATATTTTTCCACATAATTTTGTACAGCATAACCTACATCGCCAACGCGGTTGCCCAAGCGTATTTCTTTGATTCCAACATAAAGGCTTTCTTTTGTGATCTGCAGTAATTTTTTTATTTCCGGCGCTACTTCCCCAACTTCAAAAGTGAAGGCATGATCACCGTAAAAGTTGTTTTTCAGGGCCCCGCAATCTATAGAGATGATATCTCCTTCCTTCAGTGGAATGCTGTTGGGAATGCCATGTACGATCTGTGCATTCGGACTCATGCACAACGTGTTCGGGAATCCGTAAAGACCAAGAAATCCCGGTATGGCACCCTGGTCTCTGATAAATTCTTCTGCCAGTTTATCCAAATACAGGGTAGTAACCCCCGGTTTTACTTCTGAAGCCAGCATGCCCAAAGTTTTAGACACGACAAGGGCGCTTTCGCGCATGAGCTCAATTTCTTCTCGGGTTTTTACGATGATCATTTCCGGTCCATTTTCGGGGCAAAGATAATTTAAAATAGGAAGAAAACATGAGTTTTGTCATTCATCAATTGTCTGTTATGTCGTAAATTTGAGCTGGTTCATAAAACAATGGTTATGTATAGATCGGTCACTCCTCAGGAAGCTGTAAAGGTAATTCAATCAAATAACAGGGTATATGTTCATGCCGCCGCTGCCGCACCCACCACCTTGCTGAAAGCACTGGTGGAAAGAAGCGAGGAATTGCGAAATGTTGAAATTTGTCACTTGCATATTGAAGGTGAGGCTCCGCATGCCGATCCAAAACTGAAGGATAGCTTTCATGTGAATTCATTTTTTATCGGACCGAATGTTCGCCATACACTAAAAACCGGCAACGGATCCTATACTCCGGTTTTTTTAAGTGAATTACCCATTTTATTCAAAAGACGGTTTATAAATCTTGACGTGGCCCTGATTCAGGTTTCAACTCCGGATAAACATGGGTATTGCTCTCTGGGAGTTTCTGTTGAGGCTACCCTTGCAGCAATTGAAAACGCGAAACATGTCATCGCGCAAATCAATCCGCAGATGCCACGGGTTCATGGTGATGGGTTAATTCATATCTCGGAACTGAATTCCTTTGTTGAGGTGAATGAGCCTATTCATCAATTGTTCATGCCGCCCAGTTCAGAGGTAGAGAATAAAATTGGAACGTATATCGCCGAATTAATTGAAGATAAAAGTACCCTGCAAATGGGAATTGGAACCATACCCAATGCAGTGCTTAAAAATTTGACCAATCATAAAAATCTCGGTCTTCACACAGAAATGTTGTCTGACGGGGTAATAGAACTGATCCTTTCTGATGTGATCAATTCCAATTACAAGGGCGTAAATCCAGGAAGGGCCCTGGCAACCTTTATTGCTGGAAGCAAGAAATTGTATGATTATGTTGATGACAATCCTTTTGTGGAATTGAAAACTTCCGATTTTGTGAATGATACGTCCGTCATCCGTCAGAATCCGCGGATGGTTGCGATTAATTCCGCCATTGAGGTAGATGTGTCCGGACAGGTTTGTGCAGATTCGATTGGTACAAGGCTTTATTCAGGCGTTGGCGGACAAGTCGATTTTATCAGAGGGGCTTCGTTGAGCGAAGGGGGAAAAGCGATCATTGCACTCCCATCAGTGACCAACAAAGGGGAATCCAGGATCGTGCCCTATTTGAAAAGAGGCGCGGGAGTTGTGACCACAAGGGCCAATGTGCACTATGTAGTAACGGAATACGGTGTAGCCAACCTGTTTGGAAAAACGATCAAGCAACGAAAAAAGGCTTTACTTGAGATCGCCCACCCTGATCACAGGGAAGCAATCGACAGGGAATATATGGAAGGGCAGAGTACTTAGGATTTTAAAAAATCGAACCAGCCTTTTTTAACCTTTCTTTCCGGTGGTTTTTCTGTCTCGAGCAGCATCTGGTAAATTTCACCCCAGCCGTGCAAGCCACCCAGATTTCTGTCGTCGATAAACACGTCGGCATTGATCTTTCTGCTCACTTTGCCGAAAAACTTTTCTTCCGGATAACTTTTGTTGACGGCATAAAACTCGACGCCTTGCTTTTTGCAGAACTCAACGGCCTCGTCCAGCCGGTCACCATGACGGTAGGTCCACAAGATCAAACGATGCCCTTTTTTCTGCAGGGCATGAAGGGTATCAAAGGCAAAGATCTTAGCGGGTCCGATTTCAGGAAAATTATCTTCAACAATGGTCCCGTCAAAATCGATTGCAATGATCAATGAGTTTTTAGGAATCGTTCTCTGTGGTATTTGCGCCATGGCACAAAACTATAAAAATAAATCCTATAAATTACACCAGCAAAGACTTTTGTGTCATTTGCGGCGGTTTGCTGATCTGCAGGATATCCAGAATGGTAGGAGCTATGTCTCCCAGAATTCCGTCCCTGATTCCACCCTTGTAACTGGAATCGACCAGGATCAGGGGAACCGGGTTGGTTGTATGCGCTGTATTCGGCGAACCATCCGGATTGATCATCGTTTCGCTGTTGCCGTGATCGGCTATGATGATACTCGTGTAATTGTTTTCCAGAGCTGTAGTAACAACCTCTTTTAAACAGGCATCCACCGTTTCCGCAGCTTTAATGGCAGCCGACATAACACCAGTATGTCCAACCATATCCGTATTTGCGAAATTCAGACAAATAAAATCAGCTTCACCTTTTTTCAATTCCGGAACGATGGCCTCTTTGATATCGTTGGCACTCATTTCAGGTTGCAGGTCATAAGTTGCTACCTTTGGAGAGGGGCATAAAAGTCGTTTTTCGCCAATAAATTCCTTTTCCCGGCCACCTGAAAAGAAGAAGGTAACATGGGGATATTTTTCAGTTTCCGCAATCCGGATCTGCTTTTTGTTATGCGCTTCAAGCACTTCTCCCAGGGTATTCTCAAGATTATCTTTGGGGTAGATTACATGAACATTTTTGAATGTTTTGTCGTAATTGGTCATGGTAACATAATACAAAGGCAGTGTATGCATGCCGAATTCTTCAAAATTTTCCTGGCTCAGGGCACGGGTCAACTGGCGGCCCCTGTCTGTTCTGAAATTAAAAAATAAAACCACATCATCTTTTTGCAGGTTGCCTACAGGCTTGTTTTGTTCATCAACCATCACTATCGGATTAATAAATTCATCCGTGATGTTCGCTTCATAACTCTTGGCTATGCTTTCGGTTGCATTTTTCGATTTTTCACCGATACCATTTACGATGGCATCATACGACAATTTCACCCGCTGCCAGCGCTGGTCTCTATCCATGGCATAGTACCTGCCACAAACCGATGCCAGTTTGCCGGTGGTCTCTTTCATATAATTTTCCATTTCTGCAATAAAGCCCTTGCCTGATTTTGGATCGCAATCGCGGCCATCTGTAAAGGCGTGCAAATAGACATTTTTCAGGCCATAAGCATCGGCTGCTTTCAACAGCCCCTTGGCATGGTGGAGGTGAGAATGCACCCCGCCATCCGAAATCAAGCCCAGTAAATGAACATTTTTACCATTTTTTTTGGCATATTCGAAAGCATCAGTCAAGACTTTTTCATTGGCCAATGATCCGTCACTTACTGCCTTATTGATTTTTACAAAATCCTGGTATACAATTTTGCCTGCACCCAAATTCATGTGGCCAACCTCAGAATTGCCCATTTGCCCTTCCGGAAGGCCAACATTGAGCCCGTCTGTTCTCAGGCTGGCATGGGGATACTTTTCTGTAAGGCTGTCAAAAAAAGGGGTGTTTGCCTGGTAGATGGCCGAAACTTTTGGGTCCTGGGTATTTCCCCAGCCATCCAGTATGATAAGGATAACTTTTTTTTGCATGATTGTGGTTGTAAAAATTAATCATGCAAAGATAAGGAAGTTATCAGTTTGATTAAAAATAAGAAAGTTAATTTACGAGAACGTTTTACCTGCTGTTTTTAAAGCAGGTATTTTAAATTGAACCCGGCGTAATAGTTGACCGGTTCACCGGGATAGTAATACCTGGGCCCGGTGTTCCCGATACCCACAGCATTTATTAAGATCATGGAAGCGTATTTCACATCGGTGATATTGTTTATGCCAAAATAGAGTTCGTACTGAAGTCTTTTGGTAATTGGACTTTTAAAACCCAGTTTCAGGTTGAGCAATCCATAGGCATCGGAATAAACCGTGTTGTCATCGCGCATGGGCATTTCGCTGACATAATTGTAGTTGAGAAAGAAAAAGATGCCTGATCGTGTTTCTGTATTGATCCCTGAATAGAACAAAAACTGCGGTACTCCGGTCAGTTCATTGCCGGAATAATCTGCTTCCAGAACCTGAAAATCTGTAAATTTAAAATCGTTATAAGTTAAAGACCCCGGGATTGATAGGGTAATTTTTTCTGACTTCAGCAGGTAGTAATTCAAACTGAACTCCAGACCCTTGTATTTGGTTTCACCGGCATTAATACCAACAAATTCGTCCTCGCCTGTACGTTGGGGTACCAGGAGGTCCTTGACGGTCATTATATACAGTGCGGTATCGAAAAAAAGCCGGTCCTTCAATATTTTTCCTCTGGTACCAACCTCATAATTCCAGCCGCTTTCCGGTTTTATATCTGTGTTTATTTCCCCGTTGGGAAGGAGCGTTTCCTCCAGGGTAGGCGGTGAGAATCCATGGCTGATTACCCCGTAAACAGCCAGATGGTCATTGAGTTCATAAGTTATTCCGAACTTGGGGGAAACAATGGGATCAAATTGATAATCGCCGGATTGGTCACTGTCATCAACTGAATAACGATCGTTCAGTTTATAAGAAGTCTGGTTATAATTGACCCCGAAGGTCATTTTTGTTTTTTCAAAAATGGGATATTCCGTATCAAGGAAGAGGTTAAAATAAGCCCTGTTTTCCTTCAGGTCACTGAGCAGTTCTCCCTGCACACTGCCTGTGCCGGGGGGGTAATTTCTGTACAGATTCTGGTAGGTCTGATAGGAATTCTGATCGCTGAACAACTCACCGCCCAGAGTCCATTGCAGGGCTTTGTTTGCTATTTTTGCCTTTGATGCAAACCGTGCTCTTAAACCATAGGCTTTTGTTTTTTCATCAAGAATATTAAAAGGCCGGGGTTCATATGAATGGAGGAAAGAGCTGAACAAACTGATATAGTGACTTGATTTATCCGAATAAGTATGTTCCCATGACAATCCGAACAGGCCCTTTTGGTAATCTTCGTAACCCGCTGCTTCAGACCAGTTGCGAGCAGCAGCCTCAGGGTTATTTTTGTAAGTATCTTCATCAACAGAACTGGGTATGTATGCTTTCTGATCGATATAATTTCCAATTAAAAAAATGGTATTATTTTCTCCGGGCTTGTGCTGACTCCCAAAAGTGAGTACCTTTCTGTTGAACTCATTGTTTTGCCTGTACCCGTCACTGTGCGTGTCGGAATACAGCAGGTTGGCAGAATTTTTTTGGTTGCCCAGGGAAGTCTGGAGCCAATATTTTTGCAAACCGAAAGAGCCGAAAAGCAGGCCACCCTGCAGGGATTTATCTCCAAAACTACCGCTGTCAGGGATCAGTTGTATGGTACCGCCCAGGCCTGCACCATACCTGCTTGACGAGGGTCCTTTGCTGATCTCCATGCTGCCCAGTGCCTTGATTTCTATATCCTCAACAGTTGATTCCCCTGAACCGTTTGTAAGTGGTATGTCCTGATAATAAGCACGTATTTTACTGGTGCCAAATACAGTCCGCGACCCAATCCCTCTTATGGTTATCTTATTGGTATTCAGGGTTCCGTTCTGCATAAAAACACCCGAAGTTGTATTCAGGATAGGAGCCAGGCTTACCGCGCTGTATTGGTTAAGTACTTTGGCCGGGATTACAGAAATAGCACCGTCATATGTTTTTAATCTGGTCTGAAAGTTGCTTGTTCGGATTATAATTTCCCCGAGATTTTCTGTTTCCGGATCCAAAAGCACAGTTATAAACTGCCTTGTATCAATATGGCTTACTTTTGAAGTATAGCCCTCTTTCGAGAAAAGGTATGGTCCGGACAGACTTAAAGTAAAGAAACCCTCTGAATCCGTAAAACCAACCAGGCTGTCATTTTTGCTGCTTATGGTGACCTGATCCAAACCTGATCCGTCAAGAGCTGAAACAACTTTTACCTGGGCATGTAAACCTGACATCGGCAAAGCGACAAAGAAAGCTACAAGCAGACTAAAAGAGCGTGCGCGCATGTTAGATATTTTTTGTTGTTTTAGCCCAGATCCAATGTATGGGATTAAAAAATTTGATTTCGTGAATCACATGAATTAAAAATCAAAAAAAAAATGTGCACAGATTTTTTTAATTGGATGATATCTTAGTTGCCCGAAAGATCATTCAACAACACTATTTTTTATCATGTTTTTTTTATTGGCCACATCATACACAAATCCATTGATGACCGCATACTTCACTTTGTTGTCTTTAAACAATAAAAAAGAAGGATTTCTGCCCAGAACCAAAGGATTTTTAGGTTTGCTGTTGATCTTGGAAATCTCCATTTTACTCACATCCACAATATTGACAGGGAAGAGGCTGTATTTATAATTGTTGGGTATAGAATCCATACCCACTGAGGTATAGCCATTTTGGTAAAATTCTGTAAAATCTATTTTTTCAAGTTCTGAAGTGTTTTTGATGATCTTCGGATGGGTTTGTCCGGTTTTATACTGCAAACCCTGTGCATCGAGGGTTTCGTATCCGTAAAAATTTGAAAGATCGCCGATCTCGGTTAACTGTCCCAGATAATAAAACTCGGTTTGCTTGTTGTTTGCCCGTTCATTGTGAACAATTCCCAGATCGACGGTGTAATTTTTATTGAGGTAAGGAAAAGTGAGGTTTGTGATCTTCAAATCAAATAATTTTCTGTCGTTTTTTGGAATTTTTTCATAATCCTGAACCGGTATATTCCTGTAACTTTCTGTGGCTATGGATTGCAGGGCAGACAAAATAGCGACATAATTGAGCTTTCGTATGAATTGTTTTTCAGGATCGTTCTGGTAACCCCCGGACTCGATCAAAATTGCGCTGGTACCCCATTTCTGAATATTGTCTCCGAAAGCCCTGGGCTCGAATTCATCGTCATACCTGCCTGTCTGGCCGGGAGCGTACTGCTGAACAACCCGGTCTATTTCAACGATGATCTTCATGGCATTGGCCCGTACCTCATTGATACTTTTTTCTTCATTATAGGCGGGGGCCAGTAAAGAAATGGTGGCAGGTTTTTCTGTATTTTCGGCATTGTAATACTTGCTCTGGTCGTGCAGGTTAAATCCGAAATCTGCATTCAGACTATCCCGTACAGCTTTTAAAATTCGCGACTCAGGAGATTGCAATCTGACGGCATCGCGGTTGATATCAATGCCAATCGCATTTCTTCTGTTGAATTGCTCTGCTCCATCCGGGTTTAGCATGGGTATAAAATGCAGGTTTATTTTATCGAGTAAAGTTTTGTTGGATTTAAAATAGTTCAGCAGATCGAATATGGCCATGGTAGCAGTCGGTTCATCGCCATGCATTTGTGACCAGAGCAGTACCGTAGTTTTGCCCGAACCCAGACTGATCATTGAAATACTTCTTCCTTCTATGGAATTGCCCAGTTTTTTGACACCAAAACCAGGTTCTTTTTTAAGTGCCTCGATCAGTGGCTGGATATCTGCATGTTTAAACCTACGTGTATTAAGTGATTTTTCCTGATAAGAGGCATAATCTTCAAAGGCTTTGGCAGTAAAATCTTTCTGTGAAAAGATAAAAAATGGAAGCAGGATCAACGAAAGAGAAAAAAGTTTTTTCATAGGGATATAGTTGTTCTTTATGGGTATGTTTATTCCTGTTGTGCACACAGGGATTTTATTGTCACCAAGTCCATTCAAAAAGGGAAGGGTTTTTTGGCTGTTTAATGCGCAATATTTTTTTCAGGAACAGGTTCCCAGCGGTATTTTTTGGTTTTATTTCTGATGCTTGTCATAAAATCTATACCGGGATCAGTTTTTGTGGTCCGGTAGGTTTTGTCTTTTTCAAGCCACAAAGGATGCTCTTCAAAGAGGGTGTATTCATAATGACCAATCACGTAGCGAATGGCGGGATACTTCTTTTTCAGGTATTTAATCAGTTTAACATTTGATCTTAACTGTTCGCCTGTTAACGGAGTTTCCTCTGTTCCGCCAACATTTTCGATTCCGATTGCGCAGTGATTGAGCCCGATAACGTGCCGTGCCATCGTATTTTCCGGCATTAGCCGGTAGACTGTTCCGTCTCTGTCGATTAAAAATTGGGCAGAAACATTCAGGGAGCCTGCATTTTTCAGATCAGGACGCCAGCCGGGCAGTTTGTTTTCATAGAAAGCA